>DATGRI010000069.1 GCA_035303785.1 Sphingobacteriaceae bacterium | reverse complement strand
AGAACAGCGCCCAGGTACAGGCGGCCAAAGGGCAGTTGGCCGTGGCGGAGAAGGATTTGGAGCTTTTCCGGGAACATAGGGGCGGCTTCCAAGGCCGCACGACTTTCCGCCAGCGGGAACTGGCCGTGGCCCAAGCCCTGGTCAATCTGGAAGAAGCCCAGCGCCGCACCGAAACCCAAGTGCGGGGCATCCATTCCCAGTTGGCCCAGGCGGCCCTGCGGGTGGATGCCGCCCGGCGCCAGGCGGAGTTGGCCCGGCGGGTGGCCGATCTGGCCCACCTCCGCTATGAAGTGGGCCTGGCCACGACCGTCGATGTGCTGGAGGCCGAAGGCACTTTGCTCCAGGCCGAACTGGGCCGGCTCCAGGCCCTCATCGGCGCCCACACGGCCGAAGCCCAGCGCCGGGTGCTGGTGGGCGAAACCCCGCCCCAAGTTGCACGGCGCCTCGAAAATATCAGCCGGCAGGTTGGTGAACTAAGGTGACCCGTTTCCGTATTGCCGCCCTGCTGCTCCTGACGGCCTTGGTGCTGGCAGCTTGCGGCGGCGGCCCGGCAGCCGATGCCGATGACAATGCCGTTGCTGTCGCAGTCGTTCCCGTAGCCCGGCAGCCCATCAGCCGCTCCATTACCTTCACCGCCCAGGCGGAAGCCAAGGACCAGGCCACCCTGGTGGCCGAGGTGGCCGGCCAGGTGGCTTCGGTGCCGGTGGAAGTGGGCCAGTGGGTGGAAGCGGGCACGGTTTTGATCCAGCTTGATACCTCCGTCCTGGCCCAGCAGGTGAGCCAGGCCGAGGGAGCCGTGCAGCAGGCCCGGGCCGCCCTGGCCGATGCCCGGCAGGCTTATGCCGGAGCCTTGCGGGAGTACGAGCGCATGGCGCCCCTGTATGAAGCCGGCGCCGTGGCCGAAAAAGATTGGCAGCAGTTGGTGGACGGCCTGGAGCGGGCCCGCCTGGCGGCCGAGGTCCAGGCCCCCGCCCACCTGCAGCAGGCCGAAGCGGGGCTGGCCATGGCCCGCTCCCAACTGGACAAGGCGGCCATCAAAGCCCCCATGGCGGGTGAGGTGGCGGCCATCATGACCTCCCCCGGCAACATGGTGGCCCCGGGCACTCCCGTGGCCGCCGTGGTAGTGCGGGATGAGATTGAACTCAACGGTGTTCTCGGCGATCGCCAGGTGGTGGAAGTGCAGCCGGGGCTGCCGGTGACGGTGACCATCGGCGCCCTGCCCGGCCGGCAGTTTGAAGGCCAGGTGCATACCGTGGCCCCCGCCGCCAATCCCCAGGCCGGCGGCTTCCCCGTGACCGTCCGGCTGCCCAACCCCGACGGGGTCATCCGGCCGGGCATGCTGGCCGAGGTGCGCATACCCGTTGAGCAGGCGGCGTCGGCCTTGGTGGTTCCCGTGGATGCCGTCCTCCAGCGCAACGGCGAGTCTGTAGTTTATGTTGTGGTTGACGACAAGGCGGTGGAACGGGTGGTCACCACCGGCGTCAGCGACGGCGTCCACACTGCAATCACCGCGGGGCTGTCGGAAGGGGATCTGGTGGTGGTCAGCGGCCAGCACTTCCTGGCCGACGGCATGCCTGTGCAGGCGCAGCCGCTGGACGACACCGGGGATGACTCCGGCCCGGACGATGCCGGCGACGCCCCTGATCAGGAGGAGCCGGCGCCTTGAATTTGCCCAAGCTGTCCGTCACCCGGCCCGTCTTTGCCAGCGTGATCCTCATCATCATTTTCGGCCTGGGGTTGTTTTCCCTCACGGGCATCCCCTTGGACCTGCTGCCGGAAATGAACTTCCCCGTAGCCGTGGTGGCCACTTCCTATTCGGGCGCCGGCCCTGAGGAAGTGGAAACGTTGGTGACCCGGCCCATCGAAAGCGCCATGGCCACCGTCAGTTCCGTGGAAACCGTCAGTTCCGTCAGCAACGAAGGCTCCTCATTGGTGGTCGTCCAGTTCAACTGGGGCGTCAACATCGACCAGGCCACCTTGGACATGCGGGAAGCCATCGACATGGTGCGGGGCTTCCTGCCCGACGGTGCCGGGGATCCCCGGGTGTTCAAGTTCGACCCGTCGCAAATGCCCATCATGACCATCGGTGTGGCGGGGCCGTATGATACGGACCAAGTGCAGGCCTTCGTAGAAGATGTGGTGGTGCCCCGCTTGGAGCGCATCCCCGGCGTGGCGGCCGTCAGCGTCGACGGCGGCCGGGACCGGGAAATCCAGGTTCGCTTCGATGCCGCCACCTTGGCCGCCCACGGCATCGCCCTGAACCAAGTGGCCGCCGTGCTCCAGGGCAACAACTTGAACTTGCCCGGCGGCACGGTGGAAGAAGGTGCCCGGTCCTACTCCGTCCGGGTCATGGGTGAGTTTACTTCCCTGGAAGACATCAAGAGCGTGGTTATCCCCACCGCAACGGGCGCCGGGCTCCGCTTGGGCGACATCGCCCAAGTGGTCGACACCCATGCCGAAGCCCGCAGCCTGACCCGGCTCAACGGGCGGCCCAGCTTAGGCTTGTCCATCCAAAAGGAGTCGGGGGCCAACACCGTCAACGTGTCCCAGCGGGTTCACCGGGAACTGGACCGGCTGCAGGCGGAACTGCCCCCCGGCTTCCAGTTCGCCGTCGTCATCGACCAGGCTGAGTTCATCCTCCAGTCCCTGCGGGGGATGGTGAACGACACCGTTCTCGGCGCCATCCTGGCCATCGTCATCTTGTGGGTGTTCCTGCGGGATTGGCGCAGCACCATGGTTATCGCCATCGCCATTCCCTTTTCGGTAATCGCCACTTTCTGCCTCATCTACTTCGCCAACATCACCTTGAACCTCCTCAGCCTGGGGGGTCTGGCCCTAGGGGTGGGGATGATGGTGGACAACGCCATCGTCGTCCTGGAAAACATTTTCCGCCTAGGCCAGGAGGGGCTGTCGCCCAACGACGCCGCCATCGAGGGCGCCAACGAGGTGGCCGCCGCCATCACCGCCTCCACCTTGACCACCTTGTCGGTGTTCCTGCCCGTGGTTTTCTTGAAGGGTTTGGCGGCGGAGATCTTCCGGGACTTGTCCTTGACCGTCTCTTTCAGTTTGACCGCTTCCTTGCTGGTAGCTATTACGGGCATTCCCATGCTGGCCTCCCGGCTGTTCCGGCGGGGCTACGTGCCGGTTGTTGAACACGGCGATCAACGGGCCTCCGGCAAGGCGCCGGTGCCCGCCATCGCCGGCGGCAGCAACGGCGACGGCAACGGCAAGGCCGGCAGCGACTCCACCGGCAACGAGCCCGATGGCTCCGGCGACGGCGCTAAGCCCAAGTCCGGCCGGCCGGGCATCGCCGATTACTACCGGCACTTTCTCATCTGGTCCCTGGGCAACCGCCGCAAGGTGGTGGCCGGCATGGGCGGCGCCATTGTGCTGGCCATCCTCCTCACCTTTGTAGTGGATGCCGAATTCCTCCCCAGCGTCGATGAGGGGCAAATCTTCGTGGACGCCGAATTCCCCGCCGGCACCAACCTGACCGAGGCCGACCGCATAATGGGCGTGCTGGAAGGAGCGGCCCTCCGCCTGCCGGAAGCCGAAAAGGTATTCACCTACGTAGGCGGGTCGGCCGGGTTCGGCCAGCCCGGCGGCTCCGGCGGGGCCGTGGGCAACGGTCAGGTGCAGATCGTATTGGTGCCCAAGAACCAGCGGCAGCGGTCCACCAAGGCCGTGGCCGACGAGTTGCGCCAGTTTGTGGCCACCGTGCCCGGCGCCCGCATCAGCATCGCCGACACCTCCGCCACGGGCATGGGCATGGGCGGCGGTAGCGGCAGCGGCTTCGGCGGCCCGCCCATTTCCATCACCATCAAGGGCGATGATTTGAATGTACTGCGGCGGCTGGCCGACGAAACGGCCCTCCGGCTGGAAGGCATCGACGGCCTGCGGGATGTGGGTACTTCCTTTGATGAAGGCTTGCCGGAACTGCGGGTGGTGGTGGACCGCCAGCGGGCCGCCGCCCTGGGCATCACCCCCGCCCAGGTAGCCCAAACGGTGCGCACCGCCATGGTGGGGCAGACCGTCACCCAGTTTCGCGATGCCGGCACCGAGGTGGACGTGACCATCCGCCTGGATGATCGCTCCGTGGCGGACCGCACGGCCATCGCGGCCCTGCCCGTCCCCACGGCCTTCGGCGGCCATGTCAGCCTGAGCACCGTGGCCCATCTGGAGGAGGCCATCGGCCCCACCTCCATCGCCCGGACCGACCAGTCCCGCATCGCCAACGTCACCGCTTTCCTGGATGGCCGGCCCTTGGGCGCTGTGGTGGGTCCTGTCCAGGAAGCCCTGGACGGCATTGAACTGCCCTCCGGCTACGAAATCGAAATGGGCGGCGAGCAGGAGACCATGGCCGACGCCTTCGGCAGCCTGACCGTCGCCGCCTTGATGGGCTTCTTCTTGATGTACTTCATTATGGCGGCCCAGTTTGAGTCCTACATCTTCCCCATCAGCGTCATGCTGACGGTGCCCATGGCCCTGGTGGGCATCGTCTTCGGCCTGGCCATCACGGGGCGCACCTTCAGCGCCGCCGCCTTCGTGGGGCTGATCACGGTGATGGGCGTCATCGTCAACAACGCCATTGTGCTGGTGGACTACGCCGGCCGCCTGCGCCGCCAGGGCATGCCCCGGGACCAGGCCATAGTCCAGGCGGGCACCGTCCGCCTGCGGCCCATTTTGATGACGGCCCTCACCACCATCCTGGCCACCTTGCCCTTGGCCCTGGGGCTGGGGGAAGGCTCGGAAATCCAGGCGCCCATGGCGACGGTGGTGGGCTCGGGCCTCCTGGTGGGCACCGTCTTGACGTTGATCGTGCTGCCGGTGCTGTACACCATCCTGGATGAGTGGTTCGGACCCCGGGAGCAGCGCCCCCGCTGGCTGCGGTGGCTGCGGCTGCCCCGCCTGCCCCGTCTGCCGCGCCTCAAACTGCCCGGCCTGGGAGCGCCCCGGCCCGCCGGTGGAGAGGGCGAGGTGACCTGAATGGAAGCCAAGGCCTTGGCCATCCTGAAGGCTGCCGTTAAAGTCTTTTCCCGCCACGGCCCGGCCGGCGCCCGGGTGGAGGAAATCGCCCGGGAGGCCGGGGTCGGCAAGGGCACTATCTACGAGTACTTCAGCAGCAAGGATGACCTGTTCGAGCGCATGATCCTCTTCGCCGTGGACACCCAGCTGGACGTGGTCAGCCGGGCCCTGGCCGAAGGCGCTTCCCTCCGGGAAAGCCTGGTGGGGGCCCTGCTGGCTTCCTTCCAATTGGTAGAGGAACACCATGCCCTGGTGCGGGTGGTCATCGACAACCCCACCGGCGGGCCCAGCCACGAACTGCGCCAAGCCTTGCTCCAGCGGCAGCAGCAACTGCTGGTGGCCGTCCAAGACACCTTGCGGCGCCACGGCGCCCGCGGCGGCCGGGACGACCATGTCCTGGCGGCCCATATGTTTTTGGGCGTGCTGCAGACCTTGTCGGTGGCCAGGCTGCTCCTCCGGGATCCCAGCGCCGCCATCGACCCCACCCTGGCCCGCCCGGCTGCTGAAGTGGCCCAATCCGCCGTCGACGTGCT
>DATGRI010000068.1 GCA_035303785.1 Sphingobacteriaceae bacterium | reverse complement strand
CACCCCAACTGGGCAGCAGTGCCCGTTCCGTAATGGAAATGGACATCTTCCACCAACAGGTCGCAGGCCATGACGTAGGCCGGCCGCCCGTCGGGGCCCGGCAGCACGGCGGCGTCATCGCCGATGCCCACGGTGGCGGTGCGGGGCGGCGGCAGGATGCGGCTCAAATCATCGATGAGGCGGAACTCGCCGGCCACGGGGGTGGCGGCATCCCCTCGGGGCCTCCGGGCCAAGCCCTCCCGGACGGCGGCGGCCAGCCGGGCGGCGGCCCCTTCCACATCCTGGGCCAAGGAGACGGCGGAAATGACGGCCACCCCGTCGGCCCCGGCGGCCATGACGTCGGCGGCGTTCTCCTGGTTGATCCCGCCGATGCCTACCACGGGCAGGTGGGTGGCGGCCTTGACGGTGCCCAGGTGGTACAGGCCCGTGGCCGGGCCGGCATCGGCCTTGGTGGCGGTGGGGTAGACAGGGCCGACGCCCAGGTAGTCGGCGCCGGCGGTGGCCGCCGCCTGGGCCTGCTCCACGTTCTCCACGGAGCAGCCGATGATGAAGCCCGGCCCCGCCAGCCGCCGGGCCTCGGCTACGGGCAGGTCGTCCTGCCCCAGGTGGACCCCGTCGGCTCCCACGGCCAGGGCTACATCCAGGCGGTCGTTGACGATGAAGAGGGCGCCGTGCTCCCGGCATAAGGCGGCCAGTTCCCGGGCCAATTCCACCTGCAGGCGGCCGGGCTCATCCTTTTTGGCCCGCAGCTGGATGGCCGTGGCCCCCCCGGCCAGGGCGGCCCGCACTATTTCCTTCTGGTCCCGCCCCGGTGGCGGCTCCTCGGCCGTCAAAACGTAAACCTGCAGCAGCCGGGTCCATTCGCTCGATCTGACTGGGTTCCCCGGCCTTTGTCCGTCTTGCCTGTCACCGTGCACAATCCTCACCTGCCTGGGGCAGTTTTCCCTTCCGCCGGGTGTAAATCCTCCGGCTCCGGTCTGCCCGCCTGCTGCCCCGCATACCCTGGGGGCGGGAGGCCGTGCCGTGATTTTCCGGGGGATGATACTGCGCCTGCGTCACGTCCTGGTGCTGGTGGGCATCCTGCTGCTCATCGGAGCCCTGCGGGCGTGGGCTCCCGGAGTGCTCACGCCCCTCCTGCAGCTGGGCCTGGGCCGCCGGGGCCAGGATGGGGCCGGGCAGGCCATCGCCCCCGGCGTCACCCTGTGGGACTACCCTTTGGGCGGCCTGCCCCCCGCAGGGGTGAGCCGCTGGCTGGAGGAGCTGGCGCCCCACCTGGCCGTGGCCCCCGAGAGAGCCCGCCGGGATCCCGTCACCGGCGGCAACATCCCCGCCTTGGACGGCCTGGCCCTGGACGTGCCCGCCACCGTGGCCGCCTTGACCACGGCCCCGCCGGACACCGCCGTCGCTCCCGTCTTCCGCCGGATTCCCGCCCGGCCCGCCTTGGCGGACCTGGAGCCGGCCCCCATCTGGCAGGGTCATCCCCGGCGCCGGGAAGTGACCCTCCTGGTGAACGTAGCCTGGGGGAACGAGCACCTGCCGCCCATAATGGCCATCTTGGCCGAGCAGGGGGTCAAGACTACCTTCTTCCTGGTGGGAACCTGGGCCGAGCGTTACCCCGACTTGGCCCGCGCTATAGCGGAAGCAGGCCACGAAATCGCCAACCACGGCTACCAAGCGGGGGAGCGGGGGCCGGGCAACCTGGACCGGGACGCCCTGCGGGAGCACATCCTCCGGGCCGCCCAGGCCATCGGCCGGGCCACGGGGGAGACCACCACCTTTTTCAGCCCCCACCGGGGGGAGATCAGCCCTCATATGGCGGCAGTCAGCCGCGCCGCGGGCCATCAGTTGATCCGCTGGAGCCTGGATACGGTGGACTGGCGGGATCCCCCGCCCGAAGTCATGGTGAAGCGGGTGCTGGACGGTCTCCACGGGGGCGCCTTGATCTTGATGCATCCCCGGGCCGTGACGGTGAGGGCCTTGCCGGACCTGCTCCAAGGGCTGGGGGAGAGGGGCTACCGGGTGGTGCCCTTGTCCACCTTGCTTTCCCCGGCGCCACCGGCCTACTTGTATCCCCTCCCTCCCCGGGACTACCCGGGGCCGCCGTCCCCTTGAGCGGCCACCGCCTCGGCGTCCACCCCCACCGCCTCCTGCAGGGAGGAGTAGCCGTCCCGGGTCAGGGCCGCCGCTATTTCCCGGGCAATGGCGGCCGGCAGGCGCGGCCCGTGGTAGACGAAACCCGTGTAGATCTGCAGCAGGCTGGCGCCCGCCCGGATGCGCCGGTAGGCCTCGGCGCCGTCGTGGATGCCGCCCACGCCGATGAGGGGCTTGCGGCCCCCCGTCAACAAGTACAACCGGGCCAGCATGCGGCGGGCCATGGGCGCCAGGGGGCGCCCGCTCAAGCCGCCCTGCTCTCCGGCCAGGGGGTCCCGCAGCCCGGGCCGCTCCACGGTGGTGTTGGTGGCCACGTAGCCGTCGATGCCCGCTCCTTCCCCCGCCTTCACCACGGCGGCCAGCTGGTCGTCGGTCAAATCAGGGGCCACCTTCACCAGCAGGGGCGCTTTGGCGCCGTGCTTCCCGGCCAGCCGGTCCCGCAGCCGGACCAAGGCTCCCAGGAGTTCCGTCAAAGGCCCTTCCTCCTGCAGCCGGCGCAGTTCCGGCGTGTTGGGGGAACTGACGTTGACCACCAGATAGTCGGCCACGGGGTAGGTGGCCTCCATGGCGGCCTGGTAGTCTTCCACGGCCCTGTCCAGGGGGGTGTCCTTGTTCTTGCCCAGGTTGACGCCCACGGGCACGGGGCAAAGGGGCCGGGCTGCCGCCAGGCGTTGGGCCAGGGCCTGGGCGCCCTGGTTGTTGAAGCCCATGCGGTTGATGATGGCTTCGTCGGCGGGGAGCCGGAACAGCCGGGGCCGGGGATTGCCCGGCTGGGGGCGGGGCGTGACGGTGCCCGTCTCGACGAAGCCGAAGCCCAGGGCGGCCAGGGCCGGCACCGCCCGGCCGTCCTTGTCGAAGCCGGCCGCCAGGCCGATGGGGTTGTCGAAGTTTAGGCCCCAGATTTCCTGCTTCAAGACGGCCGGCGCCTCGGGGCGGCGGATCAAGACGGGGAGCAATGACGATGAGGAGAGACGGGCCAGGAGGCCCAACACCCATTCGTGGGCCTCTTCTGCATCCAGCCGGAACAGCCAGGGGCGCAGCAAGCCGTACATAAGCCA
The DNA here is from genome assembly GCA_035303785.1 of Sphingobacteriaceae bacterium. Lineage (GTDB taxonomy): Bacteria > Bacillota > Sulfobacillia > Thermaerobacterales > RSA17 > DATGRI01. The sequence continues at coordinate 463 of DATGRI010000068.1, read as the reverse complement.
CCTCGTGGTCGGCACGGGGCATCCCGTGCCGGGCTGCCGTCATCCTACCACGAAGGGTCGGGGCGGCCCAACGTCCCGGGGCAAGGAAAAAGGGGCGGCCGGCGGGCCGCCCCTGCTGCTCCTGTCCTGCTGCCGCCCTTCAGCGGAGGGGATTGGGTTGGGGGCTCCCCCAAGGATACTGCTACTGCTGCTGGAAGGGCTGCTGCTGGCCGGTGATGGACGAATGCTGCACATACTGCTGGGTGCCCGGCAGCACCGAGGGGCCGATGGACTGCTGTTGGAAAGGCTGTTGCTGCTGGAACGGCTGCTGTTGCTGGAACAACTGCTGCTGCAAGGGTTGCTGCTGGTAGGGCTGCTGCTGGAACGGCTGGGTTTGCCAAGGCTGCTGCTGTCCCATGGGCTGCTGCTGCCTTGAAAAACCCAGCCGTTCCAGCAGCAGCCCTACCAGCAGCAACCCTTGCAG
>DATGRI010000067.1 GCA_035303785.1 Sphingobacteriaceae bacterium | reverse complement strand
ATGCCCCGGGCCAGCCGGGCCATGAGGGGAATGTCGATGAGGGGCTTGATGAAGGGCTCCGTGCCCAGGCGCAAGGTGCTCTTGGCGATGGCCTGGGCGTGGTCGGCCATCCGTTCCAGGTCGGTGATGATTTTCAGAGCGGCGCCCAATAGGCGCAAATCCGAGGCTACGGGCTGCTGGAGGGCCACCAGGGAGAGGCAGCGGCGCTCCAATTCCAGTTCCCGTTGGTCGAAATAGTCGTCGCCGGCGATGATTTGCCGTGCCGTCTCCTGGTCCCGGTCCAGCAGGGCCGTCACCGCCTGCTGGATTACTTCCTCCACCCGGGTGCCCATGGCCACCATGTCCCGCTGCAGTTCCTCCAGTTGCCGTTGGAAAGATGGCCGGCCCGTCATCAGCCGAACCTCCCCGTCACGTAGGCTTCCGTCCGGGGGTCCCGGGGCTGGGTGAAGATGCGGTCGGTGGCGTCGAACTCGATGAGTTCCCCATCTAGGAAAAAGGCCGTCTCCGCCGACACCCGCGCCGCCTGCTGCATGTTGTGGGTGACGATGATGACCGTGTAATCGTTCTCAAGCTGCTGGAGCAGGTCTTCCAGCTTGGCCGTGGCGGCGGGATCCAGGGCCGAGGCGGGCTCATCCATGAGGATGATCTGGGGGTCCACGGCCAAGGCCCGGGCGATGCACAGGCGCTGCTGCTGGCCCCCGGACAGATAAAGGGCCGGGTGGTTGAGCCGGTCCTTCACTTCATCCCACAGGGCCGCTTGCCGCAGGCTCCGTTCCACGATTTCCGCCAGGCGGGCCCGGTCGTGGATGCCCCTGAGGCGGGGGCCGAAGGCTACGTTTTCGAAAATGGACTTGGGAAAGGGATTGGGCTTTTGGAACACCATCCCCACGTAGCTGCGCAGGGCCACCAAGTCGATATGGGGGGCCAAAATGTCTTCGTTGTCTACCAGCACCCGGCCTTCGGTGCGCACCGAGGGCACGAAGGAAATCATGCGGTTCAACGTCTTGAGGAAAGTGCTCTTGCCGCAGCCCGAAGGCCCGATAATGGCGGTGACCCGGCGGGGCCGGATTTCCATGGACACGTTTTTCAGCGCCTGCACCGGACCGTACCAAAGGGACAAGTTTTGCACCCGGATGATGGGCTCGGGCCCCGCCTCGCTGCCGCCGGCTCGGGGCGGCCCGCTTTGGCCGGTGGCCGGTACGGCGACGGTAGTTGCAGTGGTCAAAGGGATCAACTCCTAACGGTTTTGTTTGCCGCTACCATGTCTTCTTGGCCCGGGCCCGGCTCCGCACGATGATGACCAGGGCGTTCAACAACATGACCAAGGCCAGGAGGACCAGGGCGGTGCCGTAGGCCAGGGGCCGCACCTGGGTCAGGCTGGAGTGCTGGGTTGCCAGGATGTACAGGTGGTACGGCAGGGCCATGAACTGGTCCAAGGGTGACGAAGGCAGCCTGGGCAGGAAATAGGCGGCCCCCGTCAGCAGGATGGGCGCCGTTTCACCGGCGGCCCGGGCCAGGCCCAGGATGGAGCCTGTGGCCATCCCCGGCAGGGCGTAAGGGAGCACTTGGTGGCGGATGGTCTGCCACCGGGTGGCCCCCAGGGCGAAACTGCCCTCCCGGAAGGATTGGGGCACGCTGCGCAAGGCTTCCTCCGCGGCGGTGACGATCCACGGCAGGGTCATCAAGGACAAGGTCAAGGATGCCGCTGCCAGGGATGTGCCCAGCCGGAGCAGGGCGGCGAACACGCCCAGACCGAAGAGGCCGTACACGATGGACGGCACCCCGGCCAGATTGCGGATGGCCAGGCGGATGATGCGGTTCCAAGTGCCTTCTTGGGCGTACTCGTTGAGGTAGATGGCGGTGGCGATGCCCACGGGCATGGAGATGAGCAAGGTGCCCAAGGACACGTAGGTGGTGCCCACGATGGCGGGCCAGATGCCGCCGGCGGTCATCCGCTCCCGGGGAGCGTCGAAGATGAAGGACCGGGAGATGACGCCCACCCCCCGGCTCACTACCCAGTACAGCATGAAGGCCAGCACCGCCAGCAGCAGCAGGGCCGCAAGGCGCAGCAGGGTCAAGTTGACGGCTTCCCGCTGGCGCAGCCTGCGGTTCATGAGACTCGCCTCCTCCCACCGGCCGGCCGGTGCATTACGAGATCCGCCGTCAAATTGACGGCGAAGGTAAGGATGAACAGGATCAGCCCGCACAGGAACAAGGCCTGCCAGTGGAGGGAGCCCCACGGCACGTTCAGCCCCTCCTGGGCGATGTTGGCCGTGAGGGTGCGGACCGAGGCCAGGAAATCCGGCCCCGTGATGAAGCCCAATACCTCGGTCAGGGGCATGCCCGTGGCATTGCCCGTGGTCATGAGCACCGCCATGGTCTCGCCCACGGCCCGGCCGAAGGCCAGCATGACGGCGGCGGTGATGCCCGAGCGGGCGGCGGGCAGGACCACCATGCGCACCGCCTGCCAGCGGGTGGCCCCCAGGGCGTAGGCTGCCTCCCGGTAGTCCCGGCTGACGCCGGTAATGGCGTCTTCGGCCACGCTGACGATGGTGGGCAAAGCCATGATGGCCAAGGTGATGGAGCCCGTGAGGGCCACCTGGCCGTTGGTCATGCCGAACACCCTGGCCACCGCCGGCGCCACCACCACCAGGCCGATGAAGCCGAAGATCACCGAGGGGAAGATGGCCAGCATCTCCACCGCCGGCTTCAACATTTCCTTTAGGCGGACCGTAGCCACCTCGCTGATGTAGGCCGCCGTGGCGATCCCCCAGGGAACGGCGATGATCAGGGCGCCCACCGTCACCATGATTGTCGACACGATGAGGGGCAGCATGCCGTAGCCGGGGTTCATGGAAGTGGGGTTCCAGCGGGTGCCCAGGATGGTGGCCCCGGGACCCAACTCCACTAGGGCGGGCAGGCTTTCTTTAAGCAGGAAGATGAGGATGCCCGCCAAGGCCAATATGGCTACGGTGCCGTTGAGCATGAAGCAGGCCTGCATGGCCTTCTCCACCAGTTCCCGCCGCTGGGTCCGGCTGCCGGTGCGGAGGCGGAGCCTCGCCATCAACGAAGCCCCGCCTTCTTGAAGGTTTCTTCGTTTTGCTCAGTCTGGGCGGTGTTGACCTTGAAGAAGCCGATCTCTTCCAATAGGCTCTGGCCTTCGTCGCCCAGCACCCATTCCAAGTAAGCCAGCACCGCACCTTGGGGTGCGCCGTTGGTATAGAAGAACAAGGGCCGGGCCAAGGGGTAGAGGCCGGCGTCCACGTGCTCTTCGTTCAACGGGTCGTAGTAGTTCTGCCCGCCGTCGGCGCTGATGGCCAAGGCCTTGGTGCCTTCCACGTAGGCCACACCGAAGTAGCCGATGCCCGCCGTGTCGGTGCGCAAGGCTTCGTTGATGGCGGCGGAGCCGGTGGCGAAGCGGGTGCCTTCCGCCCAGTCCTTGCCGTCCATGACGGTTTCCACTACGAAGGCGTGGGTGCCCGAGCTGGCGTCGCGGCTATGGATGGAGATGGCGCCGCCTTCTTCCCAGCCCAGTTCCGACCAGTGGGTGATGCGGCCGGTGAAGATGCCCTTGAGTTGTTCAACGGTCAAACGGTCGATGGGGTTGTCCCGGTGGACGGCGATGACCACCCCGTCCTGCCCCACGATGAATTCATGCACATCTACGCCCCGCTGGGCCGCTTCCTGGAACTCCTCGGGCTTCATGGGCCGGGACGCTTGGGCGATGTGGGTGTTGTTGTTCAGCAACTGGGCGATGCCGGTGCCCGAGCCGCCGCCGGTGACGGCAATCTGCACGCCGCCGTGCCGGTCCATGAAGGCTTCGGCCCAGCTTTGCCCCAGGTTGACCATGGTGTCGGAACCCCGGACATCGATATAACCGCTGAGGTCGTCGCCGCCGTTGTCTTGGGCCCCTTGCCCCGGATCCTGGGCGCCGCACCCCACCAGCACCAGGCCGGCTATGGCCAGGAGCGCCGGGATAACCGTGCGCCAAGATACTGATTTCACTAAACAACACTCCTTTCAGCCCCGCTGGGACGGGGGCTGTAGGGACGATGGGATCCCACGCATTCGTCTTCGCTTGTGATGGTAGCCGCCGGCTGCTCCCGGCGGGTGAAGGGGGTGTGAAGACTCGGTAAAGATGGTGTGAAGACTCGGTAAAGATTCGGTTAAGACCGCTGGGGGCTGGGGGTCTGAAAATGCAGGGGCGGTTACGAGCTCTGGGGCGGCAGTTCCACGATGATGCGGGTGCCCCGGCCGAACTGGCTTTCTGCCCTTACCCGCCCGCCGTGGGCTTCTACGATGTGCTTGACGATGGCCAGGCCGAGGCCGGTGCCGCCGGTGGTGCGGCTGCGGCCGGCCTCGACCCGGTAGAAGCGCTCAAAGATGCGGGGCAGGTGGCCAGGCGGAATGCCCGGGCCGGTGTCGGCTACGGCGAGCCGGGCGCCGCCCCCGCCGCCGGGTTCCACCGTGACGGTGATGGTGCCGCCCCGGGGGGTATATTGGAGGCTGTTGTTCAGCAAGTTGGTGAGGACTTGGTCCAGCCGCTGCCGGTCGAACCAAGCCGGCACATGGGGCGGGGCCTGTAGTTCCAGGATGATGCCGCCGGCTTGGGCCTTGGGTTGGTGCCGGTCCACCACCTCTTGGGCCAAGGTGGCCAGGTCATGGCGGCCCGGCTTGAGGACGTCGGGATCCGATTGGAGGCGGGCCAGGTCGATCATGTCTTGGGTCAAGGCTTCCAGCCGTTTGGCTTCCTGGAGGATGATGCCGCTGAAGCGGCGGGCCTCCTGGGGCTCCGCCAAGGCGCCCCCCAGGAGGGTTTCGGCAAAGCCGCGGATGGCCGTCACCGGGGTTCTCAGTTCGTGGGAAATATTGGCGATGAGGTCCCGCCGCATGGCTTCCACCCGGTGGGCGGCGGTCACATCCTGCACCAGCAGGACCGCCCCTACGCCGGTGGCAGGCCCGGGCACCGCCGTGGCTGCCAGGAGGATTTCATCCTGCCCCGGCGCCGTCAGGTGGGGCAAGGTGCTCCGGCTGCCCGCCAGGGCGTCTGCCACCATGGTTTCCAGGCGGCTGCCCCGCAGCCCTTGAGCATAGTGGCGGCCTTGGCTGCCGGGCCAGTCCAAGGCCAGCAGTTGCACAGCCGCCGGATTGGCGTCCAGCAGGCTGCCGTCGGGGGCGAAAACGAGGACGCCTATGGGCAGGCTGGTGAGCACCGCCTGCAGCAGGTCCCGGGATTGGCTGATTTCACCGATGCGGTCCGCCAAAGCGGCGCTCATGTGGTTGACGGAGCGGGCCAGGGCTTGGACTTCCGCCGGTCCCGACACCGGGGCCTCCCGGTCCAAGTCGCCGGCGGCGATGACGGCAGCGGCATCGGTAACCTGCTCCAACGGTTTGGTGACGCGCCGGATCTGATAGGAGGCGGCCACGAAGATGAGCCCGCCCATGCCCATGGTGACGGCCAGGATGAGGAGGCCCAGGCCCATGACCGCCTGGTGCACTTGGGCCAAGGATAGGGCCAGGCGCAGGACGGCCACCGGCCCGCCCTCCACGGGGACGGCCACGTACAACATGTCCCTCCCCAAGGTGGGACTGGAGCGGTGGCTGATGCCGGTGCGGCCCTGGAGGGCTGCAGCCACTTCCGCCCGGCCGGCGTGGTTGTCCATGACGGCCGGTGACTCCTGGGAGTCGGCCAGAACCCGGCCCGTGGCCTCGATGAGGGTGATCCGGGCGCCGGTATGGCGGGCCAGGGATTTGGCTTCGGCAGCCCACCGGGCGGGGGTGGGGCCCGGGGTAGCCCCCTGGAGGTCGGCCATGCGCAGGGCCGCCACTTGGGCTTGGCCGGCCAGATGATTTTCCAGCACCCGGACGTAGGCCCGCTCCACAAAAAAGCCCAAGACCACCACAAGGACCAAAGCGCCGGCCAGCAAGGTGAGGGCCAGGTTGCGGTTCAGCAGGCGGCGCAAGGTCACCGGCGGCGGTGAGGCGGTCATGGCGTCTCCTTAAACTTGTAGCCCACGCCCCGGATGGTTTCGATCCAGCGGGGGTTGGCGGGATCGTCACCCAGCTTGCTGCGCAGGGAACGGATGTGCACGTCCACCAGGCGGGGGGTGCCGAAGTAGCCCTCCCCCCAAATCCGGTCCAAAATTTGCTGGCGGGTCAGCACGAGCCCGGCGTATTCCATCAACAGGACCAGCAGTTGAAATTCCAAAGGGGTCAAGTTCAAGTCCCGGCCTTCCAGGCGGGCTTCGTA
>DATGRI010000066.1 GCA_035303785.1 Sphingobacteriaceae bacterium | reverse complement strand
TTATTGCAAGCCGTTGGGATTGGCCGCCTCCTCCGGGCATAGGGATTGAATGCCAGTCCACCGATGGGAGGGAGCGGTCGGTGAAGGATGCCGGGCAAACCCCGAAGGTTGTAATACATTACGGTGAGCCGCCGGTCAATCCGGCTGCACGGCCTTTCCCAGTAGTTATTCCCCCAGATGCCCAAGATGACGAACCTGCCGGCGAGGCGATCCTGGAAACCCAGGCGGAGGCTGCCGGGCAGATGGGGGAGGATGCTTCGGAAACGGATCAGGTAATCCTTGAGGAGGATGTCCTAACGGCGGAGCCTGCCGAACCAGAGGCTTTGCCCGCCGGGGAAGAACCGCCCCAGCCGGTTGCCGCAGCCCCGTTGCCGGTCGGCTCGGCCGGCCCGGCTCAAGACGACCCAGGCCGACAAGATGACCAGGACCATCGGGAGGAGCCCGAGAAGTCCGCGGCTGCCGTGCCCCCGGCCCGCTTTGCGGCCACAAGAGCGGGGGAGGAAGGCTTCGATCTTCTCGTCTTGGACGGCGACGGCGAGCCCCGGCCGCTGACCACCGGCGGCCGCTGCGTGGCGGCCCGGCCCCAGCTTTCCCCCGACGGCCGCCGCGTCGCCTACCTGGCCCGGGACGGCACCTTGCGGGTCTACGACCTGGACCGGAATGAAGACCGGGAAGTGGCCGAGACCGGGCCCTTTACGGCCTTCAACTGGTCCCGGGACGGCGCCTATATCGCCATGGACGGCCTGCGGGTGGTCAACATTGCCACCGGAGAAGTCATCCCGGTTGACCATCCCGGCAGTTGGCCCGTGTGGCTCCCCGACGGGCGCCACCTGCTGGCGGCCTGGGAGCACAAGTTGTGGGTGGTGGACTGGACCACCGGCGAATCCGCGCCGGTAGAAGACATGCTCCTGGAGCCCCGCCGGGACCTGCAGGTCAGCCGGGACGGCCGCTACGCCGCCTACGTCAGCCCGGCGGGCAGCGCCGCCGCCGTCCGGGTGGTGGACCTGGTTTCCCGGGAGGCCGCCAGGCTGGACACCGGCTCCGACCGGGTGCTCTATCCTGCCTGGTCGCCCCAGGACGACCGCTTGCTGGTTACAGCCACATTTTTTGCCGACGTGGACGGCCGGGTGGTGCGCCTGGGTCGCATCACCGCCGCCGCGGCTCCCGACTGGTCCCCGGAGCCCATGGTCGTCTCCAACTGCCTGCAGGGAGGGCCGGGGCGCTGGTTCCCCGGCGGTGACTGGATCGCCTTCATATCGTGCGGCGAGGGGGAGCCGGTGGGCGGCCAGCCTGCCCTTTACGCCGTACCCGCGGCGGGCGGCGCCGAGCCGCGCCTGCTGCTGGACGGACCCGTGGTAGGCTTTGATGTAGGCCCCCTGCCGGCGCCGGGAGGATGAAACAAGGAGCCGGCGGTTTCTTGGCCGAAGTGGCAATAAAGCCCGGAGGTGGGAAACACGTTGGCGACCAGCACACCGGCCCACCGCTCCCCGGCGGGGCGGGGGCGGCCTCCCATAACCATCCTGGCCCCCGAAGTGGCCGACCTCATCGCCGCGGGGGAAGTCATCGAGCGGCCGGCCGCAGTGGTGAAAGAACTGGTGGAAAACGCCCTGGACGCCGGCGCCCGGCAGATCGACATCTCCGTCCGGGACGGGGGCAAGGCGGAGATTACCGTCCAGGATGACGGCCACGGCATGCTCCCCGAGGAAGTCCCCCTGGCGGTGCAGCGCCACGCCACCAGCAAGCTCCGCAATGCCAAAGACTTGGAGCGCATCACCACTTTGGGCTTCCGGGGCGAGGCTCTGGCCAGCATTGCCGCCGTAGCCAAGTTGACCATCACCAGCCGCCCCCCGGAATCGGGAGAAGCCTTCCGGGCCGTCTTCCACGGCGGTCGCCTGGAATGGTCGGGGCCGGTGGGGGCCCCGCCGGGCACCGCCGTTACGGTGGAAGACCTGTTTTTCAACACCCCGGCGCGGCGGAAAGGGCTGCAAAGCACCACCACCGAGTTCGCCCGCATCGCCGAGACGGTGCAGCCCGCCGCCCTGGGCCACCCCCATGTCGCCTTCAAACTGACCCACAACGGCCGCGTTCAGTGGCAGACACCGGGCAACGGCGACCCCTTGGCGGCAGCGGCGGCCGTGATGGGGCCCCACATCGCCCGGCACTTGATCCCCTTTGAAGGAGGGGCGCCGGACCTGGATGCCCGGTTGTGGGGCTACGTGTCCCTGCCCGCCGTAGCCCGGGCGGGCCGCCAGTACCAGTTCATCCTGGTCAACGGCCGCCCCGTCCAAAGCGACGCCCTGCGGGGGGCGGTGGAAGACGCCTACCGGCACCTGCTGCCCCTGCACCGGTGGCCGGTTTTCATCGTCCAAATTTCCCTGCCCTACGGCATGGTGGATGTGAACGTCCATCCCACCAAGCGGGTCGTCCGCTTTCTGCAGGAGGACGAACTGGCCGATGCCCTGCACCAGGCGGTCACGGAGGCCCTGCAGGGCGCCGACCTGGTGCCCCGGCCCTTCTGGCCCGGTGCCCGGGGAGCGACCGGCGCCCGCGGGGCCCGGCAGGGCGCCCATGAGCAGGTGGCCGCCGCCTGGGACGGGGTAGAGAGCGGCACCACCTTGCAGGAGGAAAGGTCCCGGCCTGAGGCACCGGCCGCCCGGTCCGATGCTGCCGGAACCCCGGTGGGGGACCGGCCGCCCACCGGCCGCCCGCCCGTACCGGCCCTATTGCGCCAACTCACCGTGCTGGGGGTGCTGGACCAGACCTACATCGTGGCCAAGGGCCCCGACGGCCTGTACTTGATCGATCAACACGCAGCCCATGAACGGGTATACTTTGAGCACTTCATGCAGCAGGGACAGACCCGCTATCCCCTGGCCCAGCAGCTGGCCGTTCCCCTGCCGGTGGAATTGAGCCCCGAGGAAATGGCCGTCTGGGAGGAGCACCGGGAAACGGTGGAGGCTTTCGGCTTCCGGGTGGAATCCTTTGGGCCCGGCACCCTGCTGCTGCGGGAAGTGCCCTGGCTGTTCCGGCGGGAGGGGGCCGGCCACCACCTCCAGGAACTGCTGGCGGCCCTGGCGGCGGGCCGCCAGGAGCGGGACCAGGTTTGGGTGGAGGCGGACATCGCCCTGCGCACCATGGCCGCCTGCAAGACGGCGGTGAAAGCCCACGACCCCCTGGCCCCCGAGGAAATCCAGGCCCTCCTGGAGCAGTTGGCCGCAGCAGAAAACCCCTATACGTGCCCCCACGGGCGGCCGACCATGATCCACCTGAACATGGGCCAGATCGAGCGGCTGTTCAAGCGGGCCTGAGGTGGTGGCAGTCATGGCCATTCCCCTGTTGGTGATCCTGGGTCCGACGGCTACGGGCAAAACCGACCTGGCCCTGGCTCTGGCCCGGGAAGTGGACATCGAAATCATCTCCGCCGATTCGGCCATGGTTTACCGCATGCTGGACATCGGCACCGCCAAGCCCACGCCGGCCCAGCGGCGGGAAGTTCCCCACCACCTCATCGACATCCGGGATCCCGACGAGGATTTCACCGTGGCGGAATTCCGCACCCTGGCGGCGGAGGCCATCGCCACCACCCATGGGCGGGGCCGCCTGCCGGTCCTGGTGGGGGGCACGGGCTTCTACATCCGCTCCTTGACCAGGAGCCTGCCCTTCCCGCCGGTGAAGCCCAACTGGGAGCTGCGCCGCTCCCTGGCCGACCTGGCAGCGGAGAAGGGGAACGCCTACCTGCACCGGCGCCTGGCCGCCGTGGATCCCGAGGCTGCCGCCCGGATCCATCCCAACGACCTGCAGCGGGTCATCCGGGCTCTGGAGATCAACCACCACCGGCAGCAGGGGGGAGGAGACGAAAGCTCCCAGCCGCCCCCGGCGTCTCCCTATAAACTGGTTCAAATCGGCTTGACCATGGAGCGGGAAGCCTTGTACCAGCGCATCAACCGGCGCAGCGACCAGCAATTGGCCGCCGGCTGGCTGGACGAGGTGCGGGCCGTCCTGGCGGCGGGCTACCCTCCCGACTGCTTCGGCCTGCAGATCTTGGGCTACCGCCATTTGACCCGCTTTTTGCTGGGGGAGCTGCCTTGGGACGAGGCCGTCCGGCAGCTGAAGCGGGACACCCGCCACTTTGCCCGGCGCCAGTTCACCTGGTTCCGCCGGGAGGAGGGGGTTATCTGGCTGGATGTGGGCCGGATGACGCAAGAACAACTTTTGGCAGCGGTGTTGCAGCAGGCGGCAGGTGAGTTGCCTCTGCCGTCGAAGTGAAGCGCCACGGACTTGGTCCGTCTACACACAGATGGGGTGACGAAGTGGCCAGAGGGCAACTCAACCTCCAGGATGCCTTCCTCAACCAACTGCGCCGGGACAATGTGCCCTTGACGGTGTTCCTGGTCAACGGGGTGCAGATCAAAGGATACGTGAGGGCTTTCGACAACTTCACCGTGATGATCGAAAGCGATAATCGCAACATGCTCATTTACAAGCATGCCCTGTCCACCCTGGCGCCCTCCATGCCGGTGAACGTCAACCTGCAGGATTCTCCTCGCTACCGGGCCACCGGTTTGCCGTACTAGCCCTTCTTAAATACGGCAGCATTGGGAGCCGATGGGCGGTCAACCCCTTGACCTTCCCCAACCATATCTATAACGTCCAAAGTGAACTAGGGCCCGCGTGGGCGGGCCCTAGACACAATGGGTCGCGTCTTTCGCTCTGCTTATTCGAAGAAGGCGCGGTTCTTCTCGATGAAGTGCTGCCATTCTTCGGGGACGTCGTCTTCGTCGAAGATGGCCTCTACCGGGCAGACGGCCTCGCAAGCAGAGCAGCCGATGCACTCATCGGGGTGAATGTAGTATTGGTCGTCACCCTCGTAGATGCAATCGACGGGGCAGACTTCCACACAGGAAGCATCCTTCACCCCAATGCAGGGCTCGCAGATGACGTAGATCACGGACCGTGCACCTCCTGCATTTGGTCAATGCCAGGGTATCCCTACCGGGATGTTCTTACAGTGACCTAGGCCACAGGGGAGTGTGCGCTGTATCACACTATAACTTGAACCAGGTGCCTGGAAAGGAAGCTGGCCATGCTCCAACCCGAACTGGAAGCCGGCGACACAGTGGTTGAGGTTGCAGAACTGGAGAAATTTCATTGTTTCAGCGAGGTGCCCCCCGATGCGGTGGCCCGGCTGGCCCAGTTGGCCGTCCGCCGCCGCTACCGCAAGGGCATGGTTTTATGCTTCGAAGGGGAGCCGGTGGATGCGGTTCACTTCATCGTAGACGGGCGGGTCAAGCTTTGGGTCACCAACGAAGACGGCCGGGAGCAAATCCTGGCCCTCCTGGGGCCGGGGGATCTGTTCCCCTACACCTCCTTCGTCAACGGGGACCGCTGCGCCGGTTCGGCCCAGGCCTTGCAGCAGACCGTCACCCTGGCGGTCCGCCCCGATCAACTGCGCCGCCTCCTGCTGGAGCAGCCCCTGCTGGCCACGGCCTTTCTGTCGGTGCTGGCCGAGCGCATCCACCACTTGGAGGAAACGGTGCGGGACTTGTCCTTGCGCACCGTGCCCGGCCGGCTGGCCCGGGTTCTCATCAACGAAGCCTATCGATACGGCGAAAAAGTTGAAGACGGCTATGAATTCCCTTTCCGGTACACCCAGCAGGACTTGGCCCATTTAGTGGGGGCCACCCGGGAGACGGTCAGCCGCACCTTGTCGGCCTTCCGACGGGAAGGGGCCCTGCGCCCGGGCCGGAAGGGACGGGTGTACGCCGACATCCGGCTCCTGGCCCAATGGCTGTAGCCTGACTCGCTAAAGAAATTGGGTTGTCCGCAGCCCGTCCATCCACACACAAAGCCAATTCCCTACGTATAATGACTGGACCCAGCCGGCACCAGACCTGGTGGCATGGGAGGGGATTGGCTTTGCCCGGCAGCATTGTGCACAACCCGGGTCCCAGGACCCCCGGCATCAACGGCACTCCCAAAGGCCGCGGCGTCAAGCCGCGGGTCGTCATCGCGCCCCCGAAAAGCCACCCCCGCAACGGGGAAGAAGTGATGCGCTGGATCGGTGAGGGCCGCCTCACGCCGGTCCAGGCCTTCGACTATTTCCAGCAGATGGAGAACGGAACCGTCGCCGAGCAGCGGAACCGGGAGAACCACCAGGCTCTGGAGACCAGCCTGTCGGAACTGGACTCCCTGGTGGGCCTGGGGGAAGTAAAGAAGCTGGTGCGGGAGCTTCACGCCTTTGTGCAGGTGCAGCGATTCAGGCGGGAGGCGGGGCTGGCCGCCGACGCCCTGGCCCTGCACATGGTCTTTCGGGGCAATCCGGGCACCGGCAAGACGACGGTGGCCCGCATCCTGGGCAACATCTTCCGGGAGGCGGGGGTCCTGGCCAAAGGCCACCTGCTGGAGGTGGAGCGGGCCGACCTGGTGGGGGAGTACATCGGCCACACCGCCCAAAAGACCCGGGAACTGCTGAAGAAAGCCATGGGCGGCATTTTGTTTATTGATGAAGCATATTCCCTGGCCCGGGGCGGCTCCCGGGATTTCGGGAAGGAAGCCATTGACACCCTGGTCAAGGCCATGGAGGATCACCGGGACAATCTGATCCTGGTGCTGGCGGGATACCGGGATGAAATGGACTGGTTCCTGCAGCAGAATCCCGGCCTCCGGTCCCGCTTTCCCGTGCAGTTGGTTTTCCCCGACTACACCGCCGATGAACTGATGGCCATCGGCCGCCAGATGCTGCAGCAGCGGCAGTACACCTTGAGCCCCGCCGCCGAGTCCCAGCTGCAGGGCTTCACCCTCCGGGCGGCGGCCGACCCGGCCTTGGGCAACGCCCGGGGCGTCCGGAACCTGATTGAATATGCCATCCGCCGCCAGGCCCTGCGCCTGATGCAGGGCGACTTTCCCCCGACCAGGGAGCAGTTGATGCTGCTCCAGGGCCAGGATCTGGAGGGCTTCGGGGCGTCATGACCGCCGCCAAGGATGCCCTGGTCATCGGCCGGCCCAACGTGGGCAAGACCTTGTTCTTGCTCAATTTTGCCCTTTATTGCGGCGTCAGCTCTGAGGAACTGGTTCTCCGGGGCGCTGCGGGGGACGGCGCCCCTGTTGTACCCATGACGGCGGCGGAGGCCCGGGAGCGGCTGGTGAGCCCCCATCCCAACGAAACGAGGCACCTGCAAAGCATCGTGCTGGAACTGCCCCGGCGCAAGCAGCGCAAGAAGGTGAGCCTGTGGGACAGCACGGGCCTGACGGACACCATCCACCAGGCCCCCGAGGTGCGGCTGGCCATGGCGGAAACCTTGCGGGCCCTGCGGGACGCCCAGTTGATCCTGCATTTTCTGGATGCCGCCCTGATCGGCGAGATGGGGGAGAAGGGCATCGGCGCCGTGGACCATCAAGTGGCTGCCTACGCCCCCTTAAGGGGAGCCTACGTCATTTGCGCCAACAAGATGGATTTGCCTCAGGCCCGGGCCGGACTGGGGGTGATCCGCCGGACCTTTCCCGGCCGGCGGGTGCTGCCGGTGTCGGCCCTGCGGGGCACCGGCTTCCGGGAGGTGCTGGCCTTTGTCTGGGATCACCTTTGACGGGCCGGTACTCCTGGCGGCCGCCGGCCTGGCCGGCGCCGGGCCGGTGGGGTGGGGCAGGAAGATGGTGGCGGTGGCCGCCGTGGCCCTGGCCGTCAAATTGATGGATGACGTCTTGGATGCTCCCCGGGACCGGGTGCGGGGGGAGCCCAACTGGGCGGCGACCTTGGGCCGGGCCGCCACCCCCTATGCCATGGTGCTGCTGGTGCTGGGGACGGCGGCCCACGCTCCCCTGGCGGCGGCTCTCTTTCTCGCCGCCTATGCCTGGGGCATGGCCGGCGACCGTTGGGAAAGGATGCCTTCGGGGCTGCTGGGCTGGCAGGAATCGGCCCTAGCCGTGGCCGTCAGCTGGGCCGCCGCGGGCACGGCCCTCACGGTGATGGCCGTCAGCCTGGTGGGCGCCCTCCACTGGGCCGACCAGTGGCTGGACGGCGGGGCCGCGACGACCGGACCGCCCCTGGTGCTCCCCCTGGCGGCGGCGGGCCTGGCCCTGGTGGCCTTGGCCGTGGATCCGTGGCTGTTCCTGGGGGGCGCCCTGGTGGGGGGCGCCATCTCGTGGACCACCCGACCCCGGCGGGCCCTCGAAGGCCCGGCCTCCGAAGGCCCCGCCCCGGCGGGTCCGGCCGGTGAAAAGGAGGGGTAAAGGTGGCTTTTTGGACCCCTTTGGCGGCCTGGTGGGACTGGCTGGTCCAATTCATCGCCGCCGCAGGCCCCACGGCCGGGGCGGCCTTCATGCTGGTGCCCCTCCTGGTGGGCGGCATTCTCGGTGTGTGGCTCGGGTGGCGGTCGGGCCGCCAGGCCGGCGCCCGGGAAGGCATGGCCGCCACACCCCTATTCCTTAAGGAAGAAGCCTTCCGGCAGGGGCGGTGCCCCGTCTGCGCCCAGGAGGCCCGGGATCCGGGGCCATCCCTGCCGCTGCAGTCCCTCCGCCAAAACCTCCCCAAATGACATCCGTTGTCAGTTGGAATATTGTTCGCTATTCTGGCCTTACCGTGGACGGACAAGACCAGAGGCTGGGGGGATTTCCTTGGATTTGGACACCTCTTGGATGCAGCCTGATGAGGAATTGACGGAGCAGGTGATCGCCTGGCGGCGGCACCTGCACATGTATCCCGAATTGAGCTTTGAGGAATACGAGACGACGGAATTCATCGTCCAGCAGTTGGAGGCCATGGGCATCGCCGTGGAGCGGCCCACGCCCACCGGCGCCATTGGCCTGCTGGAGGGCAAGGGGGGCCCCGGTCCCACCATCGCCCTCCGGGCCGACATCGACGCCCTGCCCATCCAGGAAGCCAACACCTTCCCTTACCGGTCCCAGCGGGACGGGGTCATGCACGCCTGCGGCCACGACGGCCACACGGCCATCCTCCTGGGCACCGCCCGGCTCCTGGCGGAAAACCGGGACCGCTGGCCGGGACGGGTCAAACTGCTGTTCCAGCCGGCCGAGGAGATGAACCCCGGCGGCGCCCAGCCCTTCATCGAAGCCGGCGTCCTGGAAGGGGTCAGCAGCATCATCGGCCTTCATCTCATCGGCACCGTGCCCTACGGCACGGCGGGCATCCGGCCCGGGCCCATGCTGGCCAACACCGGCCGCTTTGAAATCCACATCCAAGGCAAGGCGGGCCACGCCAGCCTGCCCCACCAAAACATCGACGCAGCCCTCATCGCCGCCCAAATGCTGGTGAACCTGCAAGCCATCGTCAGCCGCCAAATCGACCCCGCCCAGCCGGCGGTGCTGACGGTGAGCAAGATCGAGGCGGGCACCACCTTCGGCCTGGTGGCCGGCAACGCCCATCTCCTGGGCAGCCTGGGCTCCCTGGGCGACGACTGGCGGGAGAAGATGGTAGCCTCCTTGAAGCGCATCGCCCAGCATACCGCAGCCCTTTACGGGGCTGAAGCCAAGGTGACCTACTATCCCGGCATTCCCGCCTTGGTCAACGATCCCGGGGTGGCGGCCGTCATGGCCGAGGCGGCGGAAGCCGTTTTGGGCCCCGGCTCCGTCTTCGAGCAGCGGCCCGTCATGGTGGGGGACGACTTTGCCCGCTACCTCCAGGTGGTCCCCGGCGCCTACTTGTTCTTGAGCGCCAAGAAGCCGGACCAGGAGGAGACCGTGCCCCACCATCATCCCCGCTTCGATTTTGATGAGCGGGCCCTGGCCAAAGGGGTGGCCATCATGACCCGGGCCGCCGTTCGGCTGTTGACCCAAGGGGAGGGAGCCGATGACGCCCGCGTGGCTTCAGGTTGATGAGGAACTGGCGGAAAATCTGGTGGCCTGGCGGCGCCATCTGCACCAATACCCCGAACTGAGCTATCAGGAATACGAGACGACGGAATTCATCATCCAGCGGCTGCAGTTCTTCGGCATAGAAGTGGAGCGGCCCACCGCCACAGGAGCGGTGGGCCTGATCCAGGGCAGCGGCCCGGGGCCCACGGTGGCAATCCGGGCCGACATCGACGCCCTGCCCATCCATGAAGCCAACACCTTTTCCTTCCGGTCCCGGCGGGACGGGGTCATGCACGCCTGCGGCCACGACGGGCATACCGCCATCCTCCTGGGGGTGGCCCGCATCTTGTCCCGCTACCGCGACCAATGGCCCGGCCGGGTGAAGCTTCTGTTCCAGCCGGCGGAGGAGACGGCCCCGGGGGGCGCCCAGGCCTTCATCGCCGCCGGCGTCCTGGATGACGTGGACTGCATCATCGGCCTGCACCTGAGCGCCAGCACCCCCTTGGGCAAGGCGGGCATCCGGGCCGGGGGGATGCTGGCCAACACCGGCTGGTTCGAAATCGAGATTCAGGGCCGGGGCGACCTGCCCGGCTTTCCCCACCGGGCGGTGGACACCGCCGTGACGGTGGCCCAGGTGACGGTCAACCTGCAGACCATCGTCAGCCGCTACACCGATCCCGTGGAGCCCGTCATCATCAACGTCCGCCAGCTTCAGGCCGGCGGCCCCAAGCATTTCTTCATCCCCCGCCGGGCGGTGCTGGCGGGCACTATCAGTTCCTTCGACGACGACCTGCAGGAAGAACTGGTGGCGGCGGTGGAGCGGGTGGCCAAGCACACTTGCGGCCAGGCCCGGGCGGAATGCCGGGTGCGCTACTACCCCGGCCTGCCCGCCCTGGTCAACGATGAGAAGGTGGCCGCCGTCCTGGCGGCTGCGGCCAGGACGGTGCTGGGGGATGACGCCGTCATCGACCAGCCGCCCGTCCTGGTTTCCGACGATTTCGCCTATTACTGCCGGGAAGTGCCGGGCGGCTACTTCTTCCTGGGGGCGGGAGACCCCGACAACCCCGACCGGGCGCCCCACCATCATCCCCGCTTCGACTTCGACGAGCGGGCCCTGCCCCTGGGGGTCCGGATCATGGCGGGGGCGGCCTACCGCCTCCTCCACGGCATGGAGGAGGAGATCCCGTGGTAGACGACTTCCTGGCGGTAGATGAAGAACTGGCGGGCCGGCTGACGGCCTGGCGGCGCCACCTTCACCAATACCCCGAACTATCCTTCCAGGAGCACGAGACAACAAAGTTTATTGCTGAACAATTATCGACCATGGGCATAACCGTGGAGCGCCCCACGCCCACCGGCGCCGTGGGCATCATCGAAGGGTCGGGACCCGGCCCCACGGTGGCCGTCAGGGCCGACATCGACGCCGTCCCCGTCCAGGAGCAGAATACCTTCGAGTTCCGGTCCCGGAATGCCGGCGTCATGCATGCCTGCGGCCACGACGGCCATACCGCCATCGTGCTGGGTGTGGCCCAGTTGCTGTCCCGAGCCAAAGACCGCTGGCCCGGCCGGGTGAAGCTCCTGTTCCAGCCGGCGGAGGAGACGGCTCCCGGCGGCGCCCAGCAGTTGGTGGAAGCGGGCGTTCTGGAGGGGGTGGACGCCATCATCGGGCTCCACCTCATCGCCACCATGCCCCTGGGCACGGCCTCCACCCGCCCCGGGGCCATGATGGGCAGCGGCGACCACTTCCATATAGCCATCAAAGGGCTGGGGGGCCACGGGGGCACGCCCCACCGCACGGTGGACACGGTGCTGACGGCGGCCCAGGTCATCGTCAATCTCCAGTCCGTCATCAGCCGCAAGGTGGATCCCGTGCAGCCGGCCATCATCACCATCCACGGCGTGGAGGCGGGGGGCGATTACGGCCTAGGCACCGAGACGGCCCACGTGTACGGCACCATCAGTTGCCTGGACGAGGATCTGCGCCGGCGCCTGGCGGCCATGGTGGAGCAGGTGGCGGAACACACCTGCGCCCTGGCCGGCGCCCAGCACCGGATTTCCTTCCGGCCCGGGTTTCCGGCCTTGGTCAACGATCCCCGGGTGGCCGGCGTCCTGGCCCGCACGGCCCGGGCCCTCCTGGGGCCCGAGGGCTTCAAGGTACAGCGGCCCGTGCTCCTGTCCGACGATTTCGCCTACTACTGCCGGGAGGTGCCCGGCGCCTACCTGTTCCTGGGCGCCCGCAAGGAGGAAGGGGAGCAGAAGCCCCATCATCATCCCCGCTTCGACTTCAATGAAAAGGCCCTGCCCCTGGGTGCAGAAATCCTGGCCCGGGCTGCTGTGCACCTGCTCCGGTCCCCGGTGGACTAGGGGATAGGCGAGGGGAGAGGGGGCCGCCGTGCTATAATTCAAGCACCAAACCCCCTTGGCAAGGAGGTGACCCATGCCGGCAGACGGCGGGACAGGAAGCTTCAGCAATAAACAAATTTCCCTCAACGGGGTGAACCGTACGCCGGAGACCGGCGGCCAGCGGGCGGTGCTGGTGGCGGTGGCGCTGCCCCAGGCCTCGGGCTGGACTGTTGAGGACCGGCTGGCGGAACTGCGGGAATTGGCCCTCACCGCCGGCGCCCAGGTGGTGGGCCAGTTCACCCAGCGGCGCAGTGAAATCGATCCGGCCACCTACATAGGCAAGGGCAAGGCCGCCGAACTGGCCGAGTACTGCCGGCATTGGGACGCCGACCTGGTCATTTTCCACGACGATTTGACCCCTGCCCAGATGCGCAATTTGGAAAAGATCCTGGACCTGCCGGTCATCGACCGGACCCAGTTGATCCTGGACATCTTCGCCCAGCGGGCCCAGACTCGGGAAGGCAAGCTGCAGGTGGAGCTGGCCCAGCTCACCTACAACCTGCCCCGCCTGACGGGCCGGGGCCAGATGCTGTCCCGGCTGGGCGGCGGCATCGGCACCCGGGGTCCCGGTGAAACCAAGCTGGAAACGGACCGCCGGCGCATCCGCACCCGCATCGGCGATCTGCGCCGGGAACTGGCCCGGGTCGCCCGGCACCGCACGGTGATGCGGAAGCAAAGGCAGACCCGGGAAGTCCCCGTAGTGGCTCTGGTGGGGTACACCAACGCCGGCAAGAGCACTTTGTTCCGGCGCCTCACGGGCAGCCAGGTGCTGGTGGAGGATAAGCTGTTTGCCACCTTGGACCCCCTGACCCGGCGGGTAACCCTCCCCGGGGGCGGGCCGACGGTGCTGGTGACCGACACCGTAGGCTTCATCCACGACCTGCCCCACCACCTGGTGGCCGCCTTCCGGGCTACCTTGGAAGAAGTGGTCCAGGCCGACGTTTTGATCCACGTGCTGGACGTGTCCCACCCCAAGGCGGGGGAGATGGCGGCGGCCGTCAATACGGTGCTGTATGAACTGGGGGCCGCCGGCAAGCCCACCATCACCGCCTTGAACAAGGTGGACCGGCTGGAAGGGGAGGTCCCCGCCGGCCTGGCGGCATCCCTGCCCTCGCCTGTGCCCATTTCGGCCCTCCACGGCGACGGTGTGGAGGAACTGCTGGAAACCCTGGCCCGGGTGCTGGCCGAGGGGCGGCGAAGGGTGGCCGTGACGGTGCCCTACAGTGACCTGGACTTGCTGACCCGGGCCCACCGGGAGGGCCAGGTGCTGGTGGAGGACTACGGGCCCGACGGCGTCTACGTGGAGGCTCAAGTAAGCCGGGCTCTGGCCCGGAAAATGGAGCAGGCGGCCACGGCCGCCGCAGAGGCCTGAACCGTGGAAACGGTGTGGCTGGTCATCAGCTTGGTATTGGTGGCCGCCGGGGTGGTGGCTACCGTCATGCCGGCGCTGCCCGCCTTGTTCATCATCTTGGCCGGGCAGCTGATTTACGCCTGGGCCACCGGCTTCAAGCTCATCGGCATCGGCTTTCTGCTCGGCATGCTGTTCCTGGCGGTGGTGGGCTCCCTGGCCGACACCTTGACGGCCCAGTTGGCTGCCAAGCGTAAGGGAGCCTCGGCCCTGGGCATGGCCGGAGCCTTGATCGGCGGGATAGCAGGGGCCATCTTTCTAGGCCCCGTCGGCTTGGTGCTGGGTCCTCTGGCGGGAGCCTTCCTGGGCGAACTGGCCCACGGCCAGCCGGTGGCCAGGGCCCAGGAGATCGGCTGGCAGGTGTTCCTGGGCGTGTGGCTGGGCAACCTGGTCAAGCTGGTCATCGGCCTGGTCATGGCCGTCCTCTTCGTCATCCGCATCTTTTAGCCGCAATACGGCCGGATGCAGTAGGGCAAGGCGCAAAAAGCCCCGGCGGGGGCGCCTCACCGTATGCGCCGGAACAGACCGATGACCTTGCCCAATACCTTGGCGTCCCGGGTGATGATGGGCTCCAGGTTGGGGTGCTCCGGCTGCAGCCGGATGTGGGTGTTTTCATGATAGAAGCGTTTGACCGTCGCCTCGTCCTCCAGCAGCACCACTACGATATCGCCGTTTTGGGCGTGGTCCTGCTTCCGCACGACCACCATGTCGCCGTCGTGGATGCCGGCGCCGATCATGCTGTCGCCCCGCACCCGGAGCATGAACACGTTATCTTCCCGCACCAGGTCGTAGGGTAGGGGGAAGGTGTCCTCGATGTTCTCCACGGCCAGGATGGGCTGGCCCGCCGTTACCTGGCCGACTATGGGCACTTCGACGGTGCCGCGGCTGGGGACCGGGGCATGGCTGCGCCGCCGCACGGGCCGGGGCTTCAGCACCTCGATGGCCCGGGGCCGGGCAGGGTCCCGCCGCAGGTAGCCCTTTTCCTCCAGCCGGGTGAGGTGGCCGTGGACCGTGGAACTGGAGCGCAGGCCTACGGCCTTGCCGATCTCCCGCACCGAAGGCGGGTAGCCCCGGCGTTCGGTCTCCTCGGTGATGAAGTCCATGATTTCCCGCTGGCGCTTGGTCAAGTCCTCATACACATAGCTCACCTCGTTTCCCGTCGCCATTATATCCCTTTTCCCGGCAGGCAACAAACCTTTGTTCGGAATTTTGTCTTGCATCCGAACATTTGCACGTGCTATATTGCAGGAGAACAAGTGTTCGCAACAGTTGGGGAGGCTGGATCATGGCGGCAAGGGTCCATGCAGCTGGATATGTTCATGCAGGCTTGCCGGCGAAGGGGCGCGGCAGGGTGATCAGGCTGCGGCGCCGGCGGCAGCAGCGGCGGGCGAAGGGCAAGGGGCTGGCCTTGGGTCTGGCTTTGGCGCTGATCTTGGCCGCCGCCGTGGCGGCCCTGGTGGCCGGCGGCGTGCGGTCCACCTGGAAGCGGCCGGCGCCTTGGTCAACGGTGGCCGATGACGTCGGCGGGTCCGCCTACCAGGTGGTCAAGGTAAAGCCGGGCGACACACTATGGTCCTTGGCCCGGCGCTACGGCAGCCCCGACCAAGGGATAGCCCAGCGGGTGGCCGTCCTGCAGGCCCTGAACGGCCTGGAAGGATCCTTTCTAAGGGCGGGCATGGAGTTGAAGGTGCCGGTGGCCGGCGACGGGTCGCTGCCGGCGGCGGGCGCCCAGGCAGCCGCCCAAGAGGCCGGCGGCGGGGAGCGCCCTTGAGGGGGCCGGGCGGCATGGGGGCGCCGCACCGGCCGCCTTTTGATTTCGGTATTATTTCCTAGAATGGATATTATGTTAACTAAAACGGGAAACGGGGAGGGGGCTCAGGAAGCCGCCTCCCGGGGCGCGGCGCCGTCGCCCTGGCCGTTGCCGGCGCCCTCAGGCACCGCCGGTCCGCTGGAGTCGTCGTCATTGCCTTGTTCTGCTTCACCGGCAGCCTCTGTGCGGTAGTCGGTGATCAACGTGATGGTGTTGGCGCCCTCATTGACGTACTTCACCAGCCTGTGGGGCGGATCCACCTCGATCCAGGCAAACTGGGCCAGGCCCCGCAGCTCCACTTTCCAGGCGTCCATGGTGCCCAGCGGGGTCTCCACCGCTTCCCGGTCCACCACCCAAGCGCCCACTACGGCGTGGGTGCCGTTGCGGATGACCACCAGGTTGAGGCCGCCTTGCCAGCCTTCTGCCAAAGGCATGGCCCGCAGGACGAAGGGAACCTGTTCGTTGTCAAAATACGGCGGGTCAGGCAGTTGGATGATGAAGGAGCCGGTTTCGTTGCCGTCCACCGACACCGATACCTGGCGGGCCTCATACCGGCCCTCCAGGAGAAGGGAATCCCCTTCCGCCTCGGAGCGGAGTTGGGTGAATGACGGGATCAGATTCTCGCCGTGGGCCCGGATGGTGCTGACCTCCCGGGCAGCTTGGGCTTCGTTGGCCACGGTCAGAAGCCACTCGTCGCCGTCCTTTTGCACCGTCAGGCGGCTGGTGCCCACGGGCTGATCGTTGTGGAACACTTCCATAATGGTAGTTTCCTGGTCGGGCCAGGGAATCCGGACAACTCCCGGAAAGGAGGAGCCGCGGCGGAAGCCGCAGCCGGCAAGCCCCAAAGCCGCCGCCAGCAGGCCGATGAGCAGCAGGCGGCCCCGGGACGCCTTTATCTTTTTCCATTTATTATGTCGGTCCAAAGGTCCATCTCCTTTCGCGGGGCGGCACAAATTGGCCGCCGGGATGGGGCCCCTCTACCGGGATTGTTCCCAGGAGACTGCCCCATGTTTGGTGAATTGCCTTCCCTGGGGGGCGGCCGCCGGGAAGGATCGTGCCAGACATGGGTGACCAACTCTTGGTGGCGGGCCTGCGGGCCGGCGATCCCAACGCCTGGGAGCAGCTTTTCCGCCGCTGGTATCCCGTCGCCTATCGCACGGCCTACCTCATCACCCATGATGCCGGTCGGGCTGAAGACGCCATCCAAGAAGCCTTCTGCCAGGCCATCCGCAAGATCGACAGCCTGCGCCGGCCGGAGCGGCTTCAGGCATGGCTCCACGTCATCGTCAGCCGGGCGGCCATCGACCAGTTGCGCCGCAATTCCGGCCGCCGGGACGTAATGGTGGCCGACTTGGAGGATACCACCGTCCCGCCGGCTGTCAACGGCTGGTCCAGAACTGCGGGGCAAAGCCCCGAGGAGGCTGTCGTGTCGGGCTGGGAAGCCGAGGCTGTGGCCGCGGCCCTGCGCAGCCTGCCGCCCCAATTTCGCCAAGTGACCATCCTATTTTATTACCACCAGTTGTCCGTGGCGGAAATCGCCGCCGAACTGGGCTGCCCCGAAGGCACGGTCAAGTCCCGCTTGAACCGGGCCCGGGCAAGACTGCAAAGCATGCTGGCACCTGCCTTGGAGGACCGGGCCCATGGCTGATTGGCGCCGCAGGGAACCATATGACTTGGACGGGGCATTGCATCAGTCCCTGCAGGATCTGGCCCGGCAGGTGCCCGTGCCTGATCCGGATCGGGTTTTGACCCGTCCCCGGGCCCTCTTGGCCGCCCGCGTCCGGGAGCGCCGGCGCCGGGCCATGACGGCCGTGGCCGGCGTCGCCGCCCTCTTTCTGCTGGGCGTGGCTGGATGGCAAGTCCAGTCCCGGGGACCCTCGGCCGAGGATACGGCTCCCCCTGATACGGTGGTGACATTGGCCGCCGTGGAAGATCGGGTGGAAGATCTCCGTTTTGATGTTTTGCCCGTGGAGGAAGCGGCCCGGCGGGTGCCTTTCCCCCTGCACGGCCCGGGCTGGGTGCCCGAGGGCGCCGTCCTGGTCGATGTAATCGTGGAGCAGCCTGCGGGCCCGGGCTCCGTCACCCAGGTGGTAATGCGGTTCCGGGGTCCCGGGCGGGAGCGGTTTGAACTGCGCCAGGCGGGGCCCTTTGATAAGAGATTTTTAATGCAATCCCCGCCCAGGGATGGGCGTCTGGATCTAATTGACATACATAATACTGAAGGGCTAGAGTGGGTCCAAGAAGGCATTTTGTTCCAGGCCCACGGTGACTGGGACGAGCCCGCCGCCCGGCGGTTTGTTCAATCTCTGCAGCCCTTAAGGTTTTCAGGTGATGGGCATCCGGGGGACGCAGCCCCGGTGGATGTCACTCCGTCTATCGGCATTGATTAGGGAGGCCCGTATTTGCGTTTGAGGTCCCGAGGCACGGTCGCCGGTCTGCTGCTCCTGCTGCTGGTTTTGGCTGTACCTCTCCTGGCCGCGGGTTGCGGGCCCTTGTCCCCAGACGGCCATGGGCTCCCCGACTCCGATCCCGGTGACGCCGATGACGACTCTTCCCCGGCCCTGGATGCCGCCCCCGTGACCCTGCCCGGCATGTTCCGCTCTCTGGGCCGCCTGGCCTTTGTCCGGAACGATATCCTCTACGTCTTGGACGGTGATACGGGCCAGGTTCATCGCCTGACCCCGCCCGGACAGCGGGCCCTGGGACCCCGCTGGTCCAACCAGGGTACGTGGCTGGCCTTCACATCCGCCGACGGCTCCTTGATTCTGGAGTGGTATGACGGCAGCCGACGCCACACCGTGACGGAACTGCCCGGACCGGCGGCGCCCGGATTGTACGCCTGGTCCCCCGCCGCCGACCTGCTGGCGGTTGCCCCCGAGGGCAGCGGCATTTGGCTGGTGCGGCCGGGCTATCCCCCTTACCTCCTCCTCCAGCCCGACGGGCCGGTTCGAGATTTGGCCTGGTCTCCCGACGGCAGCACCTTGGCCTACGTAGTCGGGCCCCGGGGCGCCGGCGATGAAACCCTGCTGTTCACCGTCCGTCTGGGCCCAGAAACCGCCGGCGACTCCCCCACCCCGGCGGGCCGGGTGGACGGCATGCCGGTGGTCCGGCATAGTTCCGGCGCCGGGGATTTGCGTCTGGCCGGCTGGTGGCCCGATGGCAACGGGCTGCTGTTGTACCGGAGTGATGGTGCCGGGAACGGGCGGCAGGACGGCTGGCAGTTGCAGAGCCTGCCCTTGGGCGGCGAGGTTCGGGAACTGGTGCCGGTCCCGGCGCCCAGCCGGGAAGGCATCAGCTGGTTCCCCGGCGAGATGCGGCTGCTGACGGCCACTAGGGCCGGATCCCCGGCAGAACAGGCCCCGTCCCTGGCGGCCTGCCACGTGGTCACCGGCCGGTGCCGGCCCTACCCCTCTTCAGGCGGCGGCGATGATGAGGGGCCGTGGTCCGGAGCCTTGGCGGCGGGCCAGGTGGCCCCCACGGGCGACCGGATAGCCATAGTCACCGGACCCGGCCACACCGGCCTTTGGATAGCCGGTGCCGACGATCGGGGCGCCGACGCCAGGCCCCTGGCCACCGGCGGTGCAGGGCCCCTTTCGGTGCCCCGCTGGTCTGCCGACGGCCGCCATCTCCTATATGTCCAGGACAACACCCTATGGCTCCACCCGGTGGACGGCCAAGCCGAACCCCACCCCTTGGTGTCGCCGTGGCAGCTTCCGGGCCAGAACTCCCAGGGAGCCGGTGAGCCCGGCGACGAAGCCGCCGGCTCCGGCGACGGGGAAGCATGGACCCGCCTGCTGGCATGGCACCGCCCGGTCCTCAGCCTGCCGGGGGAAGATCGCTCGGGACGGGTGGGGCCCATTTTCGTCCTGCCCTTTGCAGAGAGGGGCCCCGACGGCATCGTCAGCGTCTCGGGCAAAGTCTCGGTGGCGGTGGCTGCCGAAGGAGCCCGGCGGGTGCAATTCTTCGCCGCTCCCCGGGATGAAGAAGGCCCGGGAGTCTTGATCGGCGAGGCGGCCAAGCCCGTGGAGGGACGCTTCATAGCCGACTGGGAGCCCCCCATGTCGGGCGCGATCTTCAAATTGACGGCGGTGGTCCACGGGGAAGGCGAAACGAGGCGCCGCACCTTGCTGGTGCGGGGCTCCCCCGAGCCTGTGCCCGACCGCTTCGAGGAAGTGTTTACACCCTTGGCCTCCGGCCTGGAAGTCCGGCGTCTGGAAGGCCTGCCCCGGGAGTTTGCCGCCCAGGGCTGGCTGGGCCCGCAGCAGATCCTGGGCAGTGTGGGGCCCTTCCTGGTCCGGCATCAGATCGGCGAAGGCAAGACTTCGGCCCTGGGGGTCACGGGCCTGGAAGCCGCCCCGGGCCCCGGCAACGGCCTGGTGGCCTATTTAGGCCAGGATCAGGGCGTCTACGCCATCGATGTAGACGGCGGCGCCCGGCAGCTGCTGTGGTCAGTGGAGGCCGGCGGGCGCCATCATTTCGTGGAGTACTTGAAGCCCCTATGGTCCCCCCGGGGGAACAACCTGCTGGTGCCGGTCCTGGCCCAGGGCGAGCCGGAATATTACGTGGTCCGCCTCTCTCCCCCGTCGGTGGAGCGCCTGTCGCCCTTCCGGGACGGATACTTCACCACTGAAGCAGTGGGCTGGGCCGGTCCCGGCCAGATAGTCTTCAACGGTGTGCCAACTGACCGGTTGAGCCAGGTGGCCCTAGGGGACCGGGGCACCCACATTTTCATCTACCATACATCGGGCGACCGGTTTGAGCCCTTGGCCGGCGGCAGCGGCCGGGAAGCCCTCAGCGCCCTGGCCGCGGGCCCCGGGGGCATCGTCTTCCGCCGGGATAGCGGCAGCGAGACTGCCTACGGCCTGATGAATCACCAGGGCCGGGTGGTTTGGGAGGAGTCCCTGGGACAGGTGCTGGCGGCCTCTCCCTCCCCCGACGGCAAGGCGGTGGCCTATATCAAGGAAGCAGGCCTCGAAGGTGACGGCATCCGCCTGGTTTTGGCCGTGCATCGGGACGGCCGGGAAGTGGAATTGGCGGAAATGTTGACGGCGGAGGAAGTTACGGGCCCCTTCTGGTCCGCCGACGGGCAGCGGCTCCTGATCAGCTTCAACACCTGGGTTGCCGGCGGGCAGGAAGAAGGCCCGCTGGGCGGGACCCTGGCCTATTACACCCTCATCGTGTCAGGGGCGCCGGTGGCCGGCTCCCCGTGAGACCCCTGGACTCCCCCTGCCCCTTCTGCTAGCATGTAGGAAGAACTGCATACGGGGATCCTTCGGGGCAAGGTGAGGACGAACACAGGGCGTCCAATTCCTGACCGGCGGCGATACGACCTGAACGGGTCGGCGAGCCCGTGACCCGACCCCCTGTCTAGGGGCGGTGGACCCGGTGAGAATCCGGGGCCGACGGTATAGTCCGGATGGGAGAAGGGTCTGGCCGGAGGCTGTCGTTGCGGCGAGGTTTCCGTTGCGGCGGCCCTGCGGTCACACTTTTCCGGCTTATCTTTTGGATAGGCCTGCTCGGCATAGGTTGCGCAGGCTTAACCAATTGGCGATCATGGCCGGAAAAGGGTGTCCCCTGCGGCTTCAACCCAGATCATGACCAGCCCCCGAGGTTTTGCCTGCGGGGGTTTTTGTGTCAGGGATTCCCGATGCGCAACGTGCTGGACAACTTTCAAGGAGGGAATCCCCTTGTTCACCGTCCGTCACTGGGTGGCTATGGGTGTGCTGACGGCCATGGCCTTCCTGCTGATGTTCTTCGTGGAGTTTTCCTTGACTCCCGCCCTGCCTTTCATCCCGCCGTTCCTCAAGTACGATCCCGGGGACGTGCCGGCCATCCTGGCGGCATTGACCATGGGTCCTTGGGCCGGGGTGGCCGTGGCCTTCGGCAAGAACGTGCTCTTCTTCCTGGCGGGACGCTCCACCTTCGGCCTGCTGGGCGTGGTGCCCAACTTCCTGGCCGGGGCGACCTTGGCGGCGGTGGCCGGCTGGGCCTACCGCCAGCGCCCCACCCCCTTGATGGCGGCCATGGGCATGGGCGCCGGCATTATGGCCATGGCGGGCATTCTGGCCCTGACCAACTACTTGATCTTCCTGCCGCTGTTGTACGGCCTGCCTAAGGAGGAGCTGGCCCCCTTGGTTCTGGGCGCCATCACACCCTTCAACCTTATCAAGGGAACCATGAGCGCCGCGCTGGCCTATGCCGTGGCGGCCCGGCTGCCGGCCCCCCTGAAGGAGTCCTGGCGGCCGGAGCGGGCGCCGGGGCGTGCCGTCGTGCGCTGGGGACAGAAAGGCTTGTAACCTGCAGCGAATTAAGGACAACGGCTTGTTAAGGGGGCCCGTGGGGGCCCCCTTTTCACGTTGTTGAACTCCGGTCGATGCCCAGCTCCCGCAGGACCGACGGCTCCACCGGCTGCTCCGACAGCAGGTGGTTTAAAGCCCGCAGGACGTTGTCGGTGTTGCCGGAGCCGGTGAAGAGCAAAGGCTCGCAGGGCATGGCCCGCAGCAGGGAGCCGGCCCTCTCCGCTGTGGCGAGAAGTTCCCGGACCAGGCGTCCCCCTTGGCGGACCCGCTGCCAGGCTTCCCGGGCATTGCCGTCCAAGGGCTCCAGTTCCGCGCCGGAGGCCCGCTTGGCCAGCAGGGCCTGCAACTGGGCGAATTCGCTGTTGATGTCCTGGTCATTGAGGATAGCATCCAATTCCCGCAATCCTGACTCCAAGCTGGTCAGCGCATCCACCAGGAAGGCTGCCCGTAGAAAATAGGACATGAGCGGCTCACCCCCACCCACCAAGGAGGTTCCCAGCCCGGGGCGCCCTGCAGGACCCCTCGGGATGGCTGTAAGTCCCACTTCCACCGGAGTTGTCCACATCCTGCCGGCCGGCGGGTCCGAGCGGGGCGTCAAAGTGACGAACTGAATCCCTTTCTGCTGCCACCGGGGCAGGAGGATGGTCAAAGCCTCCAGGACTTCAGGATTAGTGGCATGGAGCATCAAGACGGCGCCCGGGTGGGGATTTTGCAGCCACCGCACCAGGTCTTGGGCTGAGACGCCGGGCAAGGATTCGGCCCCCACGTTGGTCCACAGCACTACTTGGTGATCCTGCCTCCGGGCGGCGGCCAGGCCTTGGGGATGGAGTCCCGCTCCCGGCGGCCGGAATAGGGTTGACCGCCGTCCCGTGAGCCGGTCGATGAGCCGGGCGGTGGCTTCGATTTCCTCCTCCCCTGCCCCGTCGTCCAGCAGGTGCAGGGGGGTATGGCTCCAGCCGTGGTTCTCCACCCGATGGCCTTCCCGGGCCATGCGCCGGACTATGTCGGGATGGCGGCGCCCGTCGACCCCGGTGATGAAAAAGGTGGCCTGCACGTTGTGCCGGGCCAGTAGGTCCAGCAACCGGGGCGTCACCCGGTCATCGGGTCCGTCGTTGAAGGTGAGGGCCACCAAGTAGGGATCGGCGGGCGGGCCTGTGGCACGGTCATCGCCTGAGTCCGGGGACGTGGGCTCGTGTTCTGATGCCGGGGGTGACGGCGGGGCCGGTGTTTCGCCGGGCGCAACCTGTTGGGTCTGAGCCAGGGCGTGGGCAACAGCCTTGGCTAAGGATGCACGGGTCTGTGGGCCGGCGGCGCCGGCGCACCATCCCCCCACCGCAACCAGCAACAGACAACAGGCCATGAGGCCAGCCCATGGCCTGCCGCCTCTGCCCTGCCTCAAAGGACTGCTGCCGAACAGTTCCATCACCCCTACAGCCACAACGTGACCATAGGGTTGCCTGCAGCAAAAGGCGGGATACCGGCAGGGCTAGACGTTCAAGCCGATGATGCCGCCCGCAGCCCCGGCCACCAGGGCCGTCAGCACCTTGCGGGCCATGGCCGCAGCCTCCAGGGAGCCGGGGAACAGCACGGCGCCCACCAGCAGGGAGATCACCACATAGGCCAGGCCCGTCAGGCCGCCGTGGATGAGGCCGCGGCCCCTGGCCCGGCGGGCGGCCACGGCGCCCCCGGCGGCCACCGAGGCCAGGCCCAAGTAATATAAAACTCCGGAAACATGGGCTTCGGTGATGTTGGTGGTGTAGATGGCCACCGCCAGCACCGCCGACATGAATACGGTCAGGGCGGTCACCATGATGACTCCCGCCGCTACGGCCCGGGCGTCCACCTTGGGCGGCGGCCCTGCTCGCCGCTGGAAGGCCCTGGTCTTGCCGGTATTCACCGTGCCCCCTCCCTTCACCCGGGTTCGGCCGGAAAACTTCCCGGTTCACTCTATGGGCGGGGCGGGTCGGCTATGCTCGGTTAGGTTGCCTGGGGGGAGGAGTCGCCGGTGACCAACTGGTTCAAGTCCGGGAGCCACTCCTTTAGCTCTTCCTGCATGGGCCGGTGGGTCAGGTCCAAATGGAGGGGCGTCAGGGACACCATGTTGCGGGACAGGGCGCCCACGTCGGTGTCCTCATCGTGATCCAAGGTGAGCAGTTCGCCGGCCATCCAGTAGTAGGCCCGGCCCCGGGGGTCCACCCGGCGGATGAAGGTGTTTTCGTAGCGCCGGTGGCTCAAGGAGGTGACGGCCACGCCGGCGATGTGCTCGGCGTCCAAGGCGGGGATGTTGATGTTCAGCAGGGTTTCCCTGGCGCTGATGCCGCGGCGCCGGAACGTCTGCACCAGATGCTCCACGAACTGGGCGGCAAAGCTGTAGTCGGCATGCTCGGCCGCCAGGGAGACGGCGATGGACGGGATGCCCAGAATGACCCCTTCGATGGCAGCCGACACGGTGCCCGAGTACAGCACGTCGGTGCCCAGGTTGTAGCCCCGGTTGATGCCCGAGATGACCAGATCGGGCCGTTCGGGCAGCAGGGCGCAGACACCGATCTTGGTGCAGTCGGCCGGGGTGCCGTTGATGGACCACATGGGCACCGTGGCGCCGGGCAGCTTCACTTCGTTGACATACAGAGGCTTGTGCAGCGTTATGGCATGGCTGGAGGCGCTCCGCTCCCGGTCGGGAGCCACCACCCACACCTGCAGGCCCGGGGATCGCTGCAGCACTTCACGCAGGGCCTGCAGGCCGTCGGCGTAGATGCCGTCATCGTTGGTCAGCAGAATGCGCAATGGCCTCACCTCGGCATAGGCTTCAGCACAGGGAAATCCTGCCCCATTGTACCTTGCCCGGGGGCCGGGGGCCAAACAGGCCTAACGGCGCCGCCTCTTGCCCTTATGCAGGTCCCTCAGGTGATGGGTGTCGTTGTAGCGCCACAGGGAAAAGCCCGACCGGCGCCGGTGCAGGATGGTGATGGAGGCGTTGTCCAGCATGAACCGCCACCGTTCCCGGGGATCCACCGCCAGCAGGTGGCACAGCAGGGCCTTCAGGGTGCCGCCGTGGGCCACCACCAGCACCCGGTCGTGGGGGCCGCCGGCGATTTCCTCCCACGCCGCCAGCACCCGGTTGTACATGGTGCTGTAGGATTCCCCCCCAGGCGGGGTGGTGCCCAGCGGGTCCTGCCGGGCGGCGGGAAAGTAGCCGGGGAACCGCTCCTCAATCTGGGCGGCCGTCAGGCCCTCCAGGTCGCCGTAGGCCATCTCCCGCAGGTCGGACCGGGCCCGGACGGGCAGATCCAGGCGGCGGGCCAGGGGAGCGGCGGTAGCCTGGGCCCGCGTCAAGTCGCTGCTGTAGACGGCGTCGATGGGGTCCCGGGCCAGGCGCCGGGCCAGGCACAGGGCCTGCCGCCTGCCCAGGGGGCTCAGGGGAATGTCGGTATGGCCCTGATAGCGGCCCGCCTTGTTCCAGGGGGTCTGCCCGTGGCGGACCAGATATACGGAGCGGACCAAAGGGGCCCTTCCCTCCCCCGTCTCATCATTCCACCAGCCGCCGGGCCCGGGCGCCGCATTCGGCGATTACGCGGGCCTCGTCCAAGGTGACCATCTCCCGGTCCACCATCACCGGCCTGCCGTCCACCACCACCGTGCGGACGTCTTCGGGCCGGGCCGAGTAAACCAGCAGGGACAGGATGTCGTGGTGGGGGTTCATGTGGGGGGCCGTCAAGTCCACCACCACCAGGTCGGCCCGCCAGCCCTCGGCGATGCGCCCCACCCGCTCAAAGCCGCAGGCTTCGGCCCCGTCCACGGTGGCCATGCGGAAGACGTCGGCCGCACCCACCACGGCGGCATCGCCGGTGCGGGCCTTCTGGAGGACGGCGGCCAGGCGCATGTGGTCGAACATGTTCAACTGGTTGGTGCTGCAGGCGCCGTCGGTGCCCAAGGCCACCTTGACGCCGCCCGCCAGCAGTTCGGCCACGGGGGCGATGCCCGAGGCCAGCTTCAAATTGCTGACGGGGTTGTGGCTGACGAAGGTGCCCGTTTCCGCCAGCAACTTTATGTCATCGGCATCCAGGTGGACACAGTGGGCGGCCAGAACGGGCCGCTCCAAGATGCCCTGCCGGGCGGCCCAGGCGATGGGCGACATGCCCTTTTCCGCCCGGATCTGCTCCACCTCGGCCTCGGTTTCCGCCAGGTGGATCTGGATCCCGGCCTCCAGGCGCCGGGCCTCGGCCAGCACCTCCTGGATGAAGGCGTCGGGGCAGGTGTAAGGGGCATGGGGTCCCAGCCCCGCCCGCACGGTGCCGCCGGCGGCGCCGTGCCACCGTTCCACCAGGTCCACGCCTTCCCGGAGGCCCTGCTCCGCCCCCGGCGCCGTGCCGATGAGACCCCGGCACAAATAGGCCCGGGCTCCCGCCTCCACCGTGGCCTGGGCTACCTGGTCCATGAAGAAATACATGTCGGCGAAGGCGGTGATGCCCGACCGGAACTGCTCGGCGATGGCCAGCAAGGTGCCCCAGTATATGTCGTCACCCGTAAGCCGTGCCTCGGCGGGCCACACTTTCTCCTGGAGCCACTGCATCAGGGGCATGTCGTCGGCATAGCCCCGCAGCAAGGTCATGGCGGCGTGGTTGTGGCTGTTGACCATGCCGGGCATTACGACCCCGTCGCGGGCGTCGATGGTCCGGCCGGCCTGGAAGTCCTGGGGAAGGCCCGCCGGGTCGCCGGCGTACACAATCTCTCCTCGGGTACAGGCCACCGCCTGGTCTTGTCGGGTCACCACCCGGCCGGCGTCGTCCAACGTCACCAGCCAGCCGGCCCGGATGAGAATGTTTTCCCGGCCGTTCCCCTCCCGGGGCGCCGGGTCCTCAACCTGCTTGTTCATATGTGCCTCCAGGAAGATAAATATGCCTGCTGTTCCGGCGTCAACCGGTCGATGCCGATGCCCAGGGCTTCCAGTCGGGTCATGCAGACCTGGCCGTCAACTTCCGGCGGGATGGGATGGACCCCGGGCTTCAGGTCCCGGTGGTGGAGGGCCAGATGACGTAAGGCCAGGGACTGGACGGCGAAGGACATGTCCATGATCTCCGCCGGGTGCCCGTCGCCCCCGGCCAGGTTGACCAGCCGCCCCTGGGCCAGCAGGAAGAGGCTGCGCCCGTCGGCCAGCCGGTACTCCCGCACGTTGGGGCGTATGTCTTCCTGGGCCACGGCCATGGCGGCCAGGTCGGGGATGTTGATCTCCACGTCGAAGTGGCCGGCGTTGGCCAGCATGGCGCCGTCCTTCATGCGGGCGAAGTGGTCTTTGTGGAAGACATCCTTGCAGCCCGTGGTAGTGATGAAAAAATCCCCCAGGGCGGCCGCCTCCAGAGCCGGCATCACCTGGTGGCCGTCCATGAGGGCTTCGGTGGCCCGCACCGGGTCCACCTCGCAGACGATGACCCGGGCGCCCAGGCCTTGGGCCCGCTGGGCCACCCCCTTGCCGCACCAGCCGTAGCCCGCCACCACCACCACCTTGCCGGCCACCAGCAGGTTGGTGCCGGCGGTGATGGCCGCCCACACCGACTGGCCGGTGCCGTGGCGGTTGTCGAAGAGGAACTTGGACCGGGCGTCGTTGGTGGCCATCATGGGAAAGGCCAGGGCGCCCTCGGCGGCCATGGCCCGCAGGCGGATGACGCCCGTGGTGGTCTCCTCGCTGCCTCCCAGGATGTAGGGCAGCCGGTCCCGCTCATCGGTATGGAGCACCTGGACCAGGTCGCCCCCGTCGTCCACCAGGAGGGTGGGATTGTGGGCCACCGCCAGGTGGATGTACCCTTTGTATTCCTCGGGGGTGCAGTCGTGGGTGGCGTAGACGGCTACGCCCCTTTCCGCCAGGGCGGCGCACACGTCGTCTTGAGTTGAAAGGGGGTTGGACCCGCACACCGCCACCTGGGCCCCCGCCTCCTGGAGCCGCAGGGCCCAATGGGCCGTCTTGGCCTCCAGGTGCAGGCAGATGGTGATGCGCTGGCCCGCCAGGACTCCCTCTTCCGCCAGGCGGGCGGTGACGGCGTTTACTACCGGCATGTGGCGGGCGACCCATTGGATTTTCCGGTGGCCCGACGGGGCCAGAGACGGGTCTTTGATGACCGAAGGCGGCGGCTGGGTGGAGGGCGCGTCAGCGGGCACGGGCATCATTCCCTTGGGAGCCCGGCCCGCCGGGCATGGGGGCGGGCACTTCCCGGCACCTGCAGTCGGGTTCTCCCGTCAAGCGGGGCACCACCGCCTTGATCAAGTCCCGCAGCCGTTGCTCATACTGGGCCAGGATCTCCAGCACTTCCTCGTGGGACAGGGGCTTGCCCGCCATGCCCGCAGCGTAGTTGGTCACCATGCACAAGGAGGCGTAGCAGATGCCCGCCTCCCGGGCCAAAACCACCTCGGGCACCGAGGTCATGCCCACCACGTGGCCCCCCATGGCGGCGAACATGCGGATCTCGGCGGGAGTCTCGAAGCGGGGCCCTTGGGTGCAAACGTAGGTCCCCTGCCGGTGGAAGGGCAGGTCAAGCTCATCGCCCGCCGCCGCCATGGCCCGCCGGATGTCGGGACAGTAGGGCTCGGTCACGTCGATGTGGACCACCCCCTGCTCCCCGCCGGTGAAAAAAGTGGCGTCGCGGCTGTGGGTGAAGTCCAGGAACTGGTCGCACAGCACCAAGTCGCCCGGGGCCATCTCCTCCCGGAGGGAGCCCACGGCGTTGGTGGCGATGATCCGCTCCACCCCCAGGTGGTGGAGGGCCCAGATGTTGGCCCGGTAGTTGATGAGATGGGGCGGCACCTTGTGGCCCGGCCCGTGGCGGGGCAGGAAGGCCATGGGCCGGCCTTGGTAGAGGCCTACGGTGACCAGGGCGTCACCGTAGGGGGTGGTGATGATTTGTTCTTGGGGTTCTGCCAGGAGTTCGGGATCGTAAACACCGGTGCCCCCGATGAGGGCCCACTGCACGGGGCCCCGGCTGCCGGGCCCGGCACCTCCGCCGCCCGTCATGGGGCACCGCTCTCCTTCTTGGTCAGCAAATCGTCCAGATATTCCAGGGAGGACACCAGCTGCTCCAGTTCCTCCACCGAGGAGCCGGCCAGAACGCCGGACAGGTAGGTGCGCCACGCCGACAGGACGCCGTCGATGAGCTTCCTTCCCTTGGGAAGGATCTGGAGGCGGATGACTCGCCGGTCATCGGGGTCCCGGACCCGGGTGGCCAGCCCGCTCTTCTCCAGCCGGTCCACCAGATCGGTGATGGTGCTGGAGGCCACCTTCAGCCGGTTGCACAGCTCCCCCATGGCGATGTTGTCGTGCCGGTCCAGGACCATCAACGCTTCGAACTGGGGGGAGGTGATGTCGAAGTTGTTGAGGAAGCTGCGGCCCCGCTTGCGCACGATGAAGGCGATATGCCGCAGGTGAGCCTCGATGCGCTCCACGTGGCGGCTATGGACTTCAGGCTCCAGAGCCCGGTCCTGCAGAGGCATTGTTTCGGCCGGCCACGTCCCGTGATCACTCAACTTTCGATGATCCAACGGTCTATGTCCCTGGTGTAGTTAAGCAGTTCGCCGTCGTCGAACCAAAGCTCGATTTCCCGCTCTGCCGCCTGGGGGCTGTCGGACCCGTGGCACAAATTCATGCCCACGTCGGAGGCGAAGTCGCCCCGGATGGTGCCGGGCGCCGCCTTGCTGCCGTCGGTGGCTCCCAGCAGGTTGCGGGTGACGCTGATGGCCTCCCGGCCCGACCAGACCATGGCCACCACGGGGGCGGAAGTGATGAACTGGAGCAAGGATGGGAAGAAGGGCTTGTCAACGTGGGCTGCGTAGTGGCGGCGGGCCAGGTCTTCATCCACCCACTGCATCTTCATGGCTTCCAGACGCAAGCCTTTGGCTTCCAGGCGGCTGATGATGGTGCCCACCAAGCCGCGGTTCACGGCGTCGGGTTTGATCATGACGAACGTGCGCTCCCAGGACAATGGGACACCTCCGCTGCGGAAGTCTACCCCCGGACCTGCCGGCCGCCGGGGGCGAAGGGGAAAATATAAAGCGGGCCTTCGGCCCAGGCCCGCTCTGTACGGCTGCTCCCTTTAGAGCCACCCAGGCCCCTCCGGTAGTCAGTCAACCGGCTGATGGATTGCTTTGTACAGGAACCTGGATGGGTATCTTGGGCAAATGTTCAAACATGCCGCGGCGAATTTCAGTTGCCGTTACCCGCACCGGCCCGAAAGCCTCGACCAGCAGCCGGTAGGCGTTCCACGGATCCACCGTCTCGCCGCAGGTGAAAATGTCTACTGCCGCGTAGCCGAGTTCCGGCCACGTGTGAATGGCCAGATGAGACTCGGAGATGACCACTACCCCACTGACACCGTGGGGGCTGAACTTGTGGAAAGCGACTTCGCGGATTTCGGCACCCGCTCCAAGGGCGGCGCTGACCATCGCTTCCTCAACTGCTTGAACGTCATCTAAAAGTCTTTCCTGGCAATCGTACATCTCGGCAAGAATATGCCGGCCCAGCGCCTTCACCGCATCGCCCCCTCGAGCGGAATGCTGCCATTAACACAACCTTTCTCTGTCCCGTGATTTATCCGCGGTGACAGAACGATAATGGGGTCTCACGCGCCCCGTGAAACCCCCCGGCGAAAAAACCAATCCCATTTTAGACACGGCGTTATTTCGTGTCAACAGAAAGCATGCTATATCTCCACAGCATCAACTACGGCCCCTTCATCCCGGAAATCCAGCCCCAAGGGATCTAATAAAACCATGGACAACAGCAGCGATACGGGAATAAGCAAGGTGGTGGCCGCCGCCACGATGCCGCTGTCGTTGAAGATCAGGGCGGCGACGCTGCCCGCCACCGAGGCGGCGAAGGCCGCCCCCAAACAGGGGTACTGCCTGACCAGCCGGCGGTACATGCCCGCCGGCCGGGCGACCACCAGCACCATGGCCCCCAGGGTGGCCAGGAAGACCCGGTTCCAGATGGTCCAGCGCATGAGCCGCAGGTTGACGGCTCCCTTGCGGCGGATGATGTCCCAGAGGGTGGTCCAATCCCCCGCCGCCAGGCGCTGCAGGGCCAGGCCCAAGTGGGAAGGCTCCCCGCCCCCCAGGAGATCGGCCGTCATGACCACGGCGGCCGTCAGGGCCGCAGCGGCTCCCGCCGGCAGGATGACCCGGCTCCCCAGGCGCAGGGGCTCCTCCTGCAGGGCGGTCACAGCAGTGACGGCAGTGACGGCGGCGGCTAAGGCGCCGCCGAAATTGGCGCCCATCCTCGAGGCCCCCAGGACCACCACCAGGCCCGCCAGGCCTGCGGCCATCATGAGGGTGGCCGGCCTTCTGGACACGTGGAAGCGCTGCAGCATGCCCCCCAGGGCGACCACGGCCGCTCCCAGCAGGATGCCCATGAATTCGTTGCCGATGCCGTAATAGCGGGCGCCGCCCACCAGGCTGTACCCCAGGGGCGACCGGACCGCCAGGTAGCCCCCCAGGGCCGTGTCCGCCAGGGCCACGGCCACCGTCAGCCCGGCGACGGCGGCGAAAGGCAGGTAGACAGGGTGCCGGTAGCCCAAAGGTTGTCCGGTGCCGCCCCGGACCTGCCGGCGGTAGTAGCCTGCCCCCGCCACGGCCAGGATCAGAAACAGCCAGGCCAAAGCCGAGACCAGGCTGCGCCCGGGCAGCAGGGGCAGCAGCAAGTAGATCAGGGGCACCAGGGCCGCCAGCCAGAAGCAGACGGCCAGCCAGGGGGCCAGCAGCCGCCGGGGCGCCGGCCACAGGAGCAGCCCCACCGCCGTCAGGACCACGATGATTTGGACGGTGACGTAGCCTTGGAGCAGGGGAACCCGCCGGTGGTGGTTGGCCAGTACCTCCCGGCTCCAGGCCGTGAGGCCCTCCCAGCGGGAAGGACCGGCCGCCGTGGCCGTCATGGGCCGGCCGGTCCAATGGGCCGGCTGCTCCTCCTCCAGACCCAGGAAGCGGAGCACCGTAGGTCCCATGTCCACCAGGGAAACCAAGCCGGGCCGGCGGGTGGTGGCCGAGGTCAGGAGGCCGCCTTTGGCCGGCTTATCAGCATTGAATGCCCAGGCGGCGATCCAGCCGAAGCCTTGGGCGCCGGCCTCCCAGCCGGTGGGAGCCGGCGAGACCAGCAGCACCAGGTGGGGTCCGGCATGACGGGCGGCCCGGGTCAACAAATCGGCCACGCCCGCCGCCATCTGGCCTTCGGCCCTGGCCAGGGCCTGCTGGAAGCCCTGGCCGGTCATGGTGTTCCGGGCCCGGGCCAGCCGCCACAAATCGCCCGTCTCGATAACGCCGAAATGGGCGCCCTCTTGCTCCCAGGCTTT
The DNA here is from genome assembly GCA_035303785.1 of Sphingobacteriaceae bacterium. Classification (GTDB taxonomy): domain Bacteria; phylum Bacillota; class Sulfobacillia; order Thermaerobacterales; family RSA17; genus DATGRI01. The sequence continues at coordinate 5,398 of DATGRI010000066.1, read as the reverse complement.
CAGGAGGGCGTTCCAGTTGGTGGCCTTGCCCCCGGGCAGCCACGGCGCCGGGACGAGGATGCTGCCGTCGATGCGGCCCCCGGGCACCTGCCCCCTGCTGTCCATGGCCACCATGACGGCGTGGCGGGCCGGCTCGCCAGGCAGGTCGGCGTTGCCGTAGACGCCGGCGGTGAGGCCGGCCCTTTGCAGGATGTCACCCAAGGAGCCGAAAACCACCCGGTGGCCCAGGGAGCCGTTGTCCCGCTGGATGGCCCCCAGCCCCAGGTGCAGCAGCCCTTCCCGGCCGACCCAGCCCGTCCGCTCCTGATAGGCGGCGGAGGCCGGGCGATCGGCCTGGGTCTCGCCGGCGGCGAAGGCCTGGCCTCCCCTGCTGGAGGCCACCGCCCGGATGCCCGCCGCCATGGTGGCGTACCCGTGCTCGGGAGCCATCCGGCTGCCGGTGGCGGTGTTCAGCAGGGCCACGACGGCGTTGTCCAGGTGCCGGGCCAGGGGACCCCTGTGCCGCTGGGCTTGGAACCCGTCCCACTCCCAGCCGGCGGCCAGCACCAAGGTGACCCGGGCCTTGGCCGGCGGGGCTGTGGCTGCGGCCGCCCCGGCCGCCGGCCCGGCTGCGGTCCACGTTGCTGTAAACACAACTGCAGCCGCCAGGAAAGCCCCCAATGCCTTCAATGATGCCTGCCTGATGGTTGACCCCTCCGTCCTTGCCGGGCCAGCCCGTGCCGGGCCGCCACCTCCCGGTACAGGGCCAGGTGGGCGTCCACCATATTATTGGTAGGATAGGCCCGGCTTACCCAGGCCGGTCCCTGGGCCGCCAGCCGGCGCCGCTCTTTCTCGTCCGGCGCCAGGCGGGCCAGGGCGGCGGCCAGGGCCGGCACCGACCGGGGCTCCACCAGGAGCCCGCAGCGGCCGTTGTCCAGGGCTTCCACCAGACCACCTACGGCGGCAGCGATGACGGGCACGCCGGCCGCCAGGGCCTCCAGGGCCGTCAGGCCCAAACCTTCCGATCGGGAGGGAATGACGCACAGGTCGAAAGCTTTGAGGAAGCGGGCTCCTTCGGGCACGTGGCCGGTGAAGTGGACCCGGCCCTGCAGCCCTTCCCGCCGGGCGTACCGGCGCAAATGGGGCAGCTGGGGACCGTCTCCCACGATGACCAGGCGCCACCCTGCCATGGGCCCGCCCTCCCCCGCCACCTGCCGGAAGGCTGCCAGCAGGAGGTCCAGGCCCTTCTCGGGGCTGCAGCGGCTCAAAACACCCACCAGGGGGCAGTGGGGGGCCACGGGCAGGCCCAATCCCTGGCGGGCCTTGTCCCGTTCGGCGAAGTAATGTTCGGCTCGGGCCCGGCCGTAAGGAATGACCACCGACCGGGCGGCCAGGGGCGGGTTGGCGGCGGCCAGCCAGCGGCCCAAGGCCGCTGAGACGCACACATAGCGCTCCGGCAGGGGCGGCCGTCGCTCCAGCAGCCGCCACAAACGCGTAGGCAGGCGGGCCAGTTCAGGATCATGGAAGGGAAAGCTGTGGAGGGTTGTGAGCAAGGGCGCGGGCGGTATCCGGCGGTGCCGCAGGAGGGCCCGGGCCAGCCACGACGCCCTTAGGCCGTGGGCATGGATGATGGCCGGACCCAGGGCCGCCAGTGCTTCGGCCGCCCCTTGCTCCAAGGCTCCCCTGGGCCGCGGGCGGAGCCCTCTAGGCCAGGCAAGGGCCGTCACCCACTCTTGTTCAGGATCATCGGCGGCAGGCCGCCGTCGCGGGCCACGGGCGCCCCGCCGGCCGCCTCGGGCTGCCATGGGCCGGGAGCCCAGCCAGTATACCGGCGTGCCCCGCTGCCTCAGTTGCCGGGCCAGGTCCCAGGCGGCGCCCAGCATGCCGCCGGCCGACGGCCCCATGAGAAAAACCACCGGTGTCTCCATACGGTCTTAGGTTGTCCCGGGGGACCCGCCTGAAGACCTGCCCACCGGCATCCCGGGCACAGAATAGGAGCCGTGCCGGGAGGATCAGGGCCCGACTACGACTTCCCGCTCCGTCACCTCGCCGCCCCGGATATAGAAGCCCCTGAGGACCGGCGCCTCGGGGTCGGCCAGGCTCATGATCAAGTAAACCGCCTCAGGGTAGTAGGCCAGTTGGATGTCCACCGCCGACGGGTAGGCGGGCGTGGCCGGGTGGGTGTGGAAAATGGCCAGTAGCTGATTGCCTTCCCGCTCGATTTCCCGCAGGATGCGCAAGATGTCTTCCGGCGGGATGGAATAGCGGGTCGGGCTTTTCTCCGCGTTCTCCGTGGGGTAAAAGCGGACGGCCCGGTCGCCTTGACCGGCTACGATGCCGCAGGCTTCCAACGGGGCCCAGAGCCGGCCGTGGGCCAGCATGGCGTCGTAAATGCTGCGGGGAATTTCCAACGGTGTCATGGCACTGCTCCTTCACCCAGGGGACGCTCTCTATTTTGATTGTGTATGTCTGGTCAGCAGGCTGGTGTACCGATCGCCCGTGTCGGGGAGAATGGCCACGATGATGGTCCCGTCCTCCAGCCGCTCCACCATCTGGGCGGCGGCGGCCAGCGCCGCGCCGGCCGACGGCCCCACCAGGAGTCCTTCCTGCTGGGCCGCCGCCCGGGCCCAGCGGTAGGCCTCCTCGTCGCCCACGGCGATGACGTGGTCGATGAGGCTGGTGTCCAGCACCCCGGGCACGAAGCCGGCCCCCAAGCCGAAGATGGTGGTGGGACCCGGCCGGCCGCCCGACAGCACGTTGCTGCGGGCCGGCTCCACGGCCACCACCTGCAGGCGGGGATTTTGCTCCTTGAGATAGCGGCCGGTGCCCGTCAAGGTGCCGCCGGTGCCCACCCCCACCACCAGGCAGTCCACCCGTCCCCCTGCTTGCCGCCAGATCTCGGGGCCGGTGGTTTCGTAGTGGGCTTGGGGATTGGCGGGATTGTCGAACTGCCGGGTCCACCAGTGGCCCGGCTTTTCGGCCAGCTGCTCCGCGGCCCAGACTGCACCGCTCATCCCTTCGATGGCAGGGGTCAGCACCAGTTCAGCGCCGAACCAGCTGAAGAGACTGCGCCGCTCTTCGTTCATGTCTTCAGGCATGGTAAGGACCAGATGATAGCCCTTGACGGCGCATACCAGGGCCAGGCCGATGCCGGTGTTGCCGCTGGTGGCCTCCACCAAGGTCATGCCGGGCCGCAGGATGCCCTCGGCTTCCGCTGCCTCGATCATGGCCAGGGCGATGCGGTCCTTGACGCTGCCGCCGGCGTTGGCGGCTTCCAGCTTGCCCAGCACCCGGCCCGGCGGGAAGAGGCGGTCCAAGGCCACCAGGGGGGTGTTGCCGATGAGGTCCAGGCTGTTCACGACGGCTGTCCCGGCAAATCGCTGACCGTGGGGAACTGGAAGTTTTCCCATGCCAACATGCCCCCGGCCAAGTTATAGGTAAGGTTGTAGCCTGCCTTGCGCAGGGCCTGCACCGCCATGCTGCTGCGCTGGCCGGAGCGGCAGACGAACAAGGCCGGGCGGCTGCTGTCCAACTCATCGAGACGCTGGCTCAGTTCGCCCAAGGAAATCAGCTTGGCTTGGGGAATGCGCAGGGCGGCGAACTCGTCGGGCTCTCGCACGTCCACCACCTGGATGCTGCCCGTGGCCACCAGATCGGCCACCGCCGGCGGCTGCAGGTCCTCCCCATCCCAGGCCATCAGCTGCTCCAAGGTCAGGCCCGGCGACGGCTCGCCGGCGGTATCCTGCTCTTGGGAACCGGCGACGGCCAGGGAGGCCAATGCCGCAGCCCCCGCCCGGTCATCCTGGGCCGTGTCCGAAGCCTCCGGCAGGGGCATGCCGCAGAAGGCTTCGTAGTCGATGAGGGTGGTGATGGAGGGCTCATCGCCGCACACAGGGCACTGGGGATTCCGCTGCCAGCGCAAGGTCCGGTATTCCCCGGCCAGGGCGTCGTAGATGAGGAGCCGGTTGGTCATGGGCTCGCCGATGCCCAGCAGGATCTTCACCGCCTCCATGGCCTGCCACGTGCCCAGGTGGCCCGCCAGGGCGCCGATGATGCCGGCGTCGGCGCAGGAGGGCACCATGCCCGGCGGGGGCGGCGACGGGAACAGGCAGCGGTAGCAGCCCTTCCCCGGCATGAAGACGGTGGCCTGCCCCTCAAAGCGCAGGATGCTGGCATCCACCAGGGGCTTGCCCAGCATGACGCAGGCGTCGTTGACCAGGTACCGGGTGGGGAAGTTGTCGGACCCGTTGATGACCACATCGTAAGGCTTGATGATGTCCAGGGCGTTTTCGGAGGTCAGCAGGGTGTTGTGCTCGATGACCCGCACGTCGGGGTTCAAGTCTTCCAGGTGGCGCCGGGCCGATTGGGTCTTGGGGCGCCCCACGTCGTGGTTGAAGTGGAGCACCTGGCGCTGCAGGTTGGACAGGTCGACCCGGTCGGCGTCTATGATGCCGATGGTGCCCACCCCCGCCGCCGCCAGGTAGATGGACGACGGGGAGCCCAGGCCGCCGGCGCCCACGATGAGCACCTTGCTCTGGAGCAGCTTGGCCTGGCCTGCCACCCCCACTTCCCGCAGCCGGATGTGGCGGGAGTACCGCTCCATCTGCTCTTCGTTGAGGAGAGGCTTGGCCGTCATTTGCCCCCCGGCCATGGCCGGGATCAACGCCACCTCATCCCCTGGCTTCAAGGGCGTCTCGGCGCCCTGCAGGGAGCGGATCTCGTCCTGGTTCACGTACACGTTCAAATGCATGGCGATGCTGCCGTCGGCGGCAAAGACCCGTTCCTTCAACTGGGGATGCTGCTCCACCAGCCTTTGCAGCAGGTCTCCCACCGTGTCGGCCGCCACTTCCACGTACTGGCTCCCGCCGGTGTACTGGCGGAAAGGCGTGGGAATATAAACCTGGATGGCCAATTCGGCACCTCCTAGGGCCCCGGGCCGGTGCTCCACCGCCGGTAAAGGGCGGTTCCACCCCGGCTGCAGCCTTTTGGGGTTTTCATATCAGTTTAGTCAACTATTTGGTCTGTGCCATTTTAGCATACATGGGAACCGGGTCAACAGACCGGCCTGTCCTTTCGGGAGGTCAGGGCGGCGGGCCGTCGGTTGCTTATCATCCCTTTACCCTGCTATAATGGCTGTGCTTGCCCGTCGGGCTGTGGCGCAGCTCGGTAGCGCGCGTGAATGGGGTTCACGAGGTCCCGGGTTCAAATCCCGGCAGCCCGACCGAAAGCGGCGCCCCGCAAGGATTTGCGGGGCGCCTGCTTTTTCCAAATGGCCGTTGTGTATGGAAGGGGATTGGTGGCAATCCAGCCTTGCGCCGCCGGCGGCCCAAGGGCTGGCATACGGCGCGATTCCGCTTTCGGCCGTGTCACCAGGTCGCAGGGGTTGCTTGCGAGGTATCGCCACCGCACAGCCTGGCCG
>DATGRI010000065.1 GCA_035303785.1 Sphingobacteriaceae bacterium | reverse complement strand
GGCCACCGCCTCGATATCCGAATCGTCGATCCACTGGCGGCCGTAGGGAAGCATCAGCCCATCCTTCCGGCGTATTCCCACTGGTCGACGTGACCCGCCGCGCTCCCGTCCAGGTTAAGGAGTCTCCGCAGGTCGGCCACCGTCAGCCACCAGTGGTTGGTGTCGCTGGCAAACCTGAAGTCATCGGGCACCGGCCGGCCCGTCAGAGTGCCCTTTGCCAGGCCCGGCAACTCGGGCTGGACTACGTAGTGATCCCCCATGTCCACCGTGCGCCGGGCGTCATCGACGCTGATCATCTCTTCATGGAGCTTTTCCCCCGGGCGGATGCCCACCACGTCCAGGCGGGCATCGGGGGCAATGGCCCGGGCCAGGTCCACCACCCGCATGCTGGGAATCTTGGGTACGAACAGCTCGCCGCCGTGCATGGACTGGAGGCAGCGCAGGACGAAGTTCACCCCCTGCTCCAGGGTGATCCAGAAGCGGGTCATGCGGGGGTCGGTGATGGGCAGCACCCCCGTGGCCGCCAGGCGCTGGAACAGGGGCACCACGCTGCCCCGGCTGCCCACCACGTTGCCGTAGCGGACCACGGCGAAGCGGGTGTCCTGGCTGCCGGCGTAGGCGTTGCCGGCGATGAACAGCTTGTCGCTGGCCAGCTTGGTGGCGCCGTAGAGGTTGATGGGGCTGGAAGCTTTGTCGGTGCTGAGGGCGATCACCCTTTGGACCTTTTGGTCCAGGGCGGCCTCGATGACGTTTTGGGCGCCGTGAATGTTGGTCTTGACGGCTTCGAAGGGGTTGTATTCCGCCGCCGGCACCTGCTTCATGGCGGCGGCGTGGATGACGTAGTCCACCCCGTTGAAGGCCCGGTGCAGCCGCCTTTCATCCCGCACATCGCCGATGAAGAAGCGGATGCGGGCTTCGCCCGGGAACAACTGGCTCATTTCGTACTGCTTCATCTCGTCCCGGCTCAGGATGATGAGCTTGCGGATGGGGTACCGGAGGACAGCCCGGGCAAAGGCATGGCCGAAGGAGCCCGTGCCGCCGGTGACTAGGATGGTTTTGTCCTTCAGGAAGTGCCGGATGCCGTTTTCAGGCATGAAGTTGCCGTTGCTCAAACTCACGGGGCTGCCTCCCTCAGGAAGGTGATGAGGTTCAACACGGTCTGGTAAAATCGCTCGCTCTCCTGGAGCCACGCCAGCAGGGCCCTCTTTGCCGCCGGCGGATCGCCCAAGGTGAGGGACCGATAGTACAAAACGGGCTGGAGCAGATTGCGGTAGACATCGAGCCCGCGCATCTCCCGGTGGCACTCGACCACGGCCGCCACGTCCTGGCCGGTGTCGGCTTTGCGCCGGCCGGGGGCCAGAGCCCTCATAGCCCGCCGGCTAAGCCGCAGGCCTTTTTCCGCCACATCGGCGGCCGGATCCAGATGGGAGCCGATGATTTCTTCCAGCACGGCAGTCAAATCCAGTTCCTTGTCTGCCTGGGCTTCAGGGATGAAGGCGTCCGCGGCCCATGTACGGTTCAGCAGGTCGTACTCTTGGATGACTTCGGCCAAAGGCGCCTCCCGGGTGCCGGCGATGCGGGCGCCGATATGGGAGGTGTTGATGACGGTGATGTCGGTCTTTTGGGCCAGGTAGCTTTCGAACCAGGCCAGCATCGAATAGAAGGGCCCGTCGGTCTGCACTTGGCCGCCCTGCACGTCGTCAACCCAAATGTAGGTCTCCCTCTGCCGCTGGGTTGTCCAGCGGAGACCCCGCACCCCTTCGGCATGGAACTGGTCCCCGGGAAAGGCCAGGTCCTGGCCCACCAGGATGATGGGATCAAAGCCCAATTGGGCCATCAAAGCCAATGTGGTGTTGGCCACCGATGGTCCCATGGGCAGGAAGGGAACCTCCAGGCCGGCCGTTTTCAGCAGGTAGTGGTGCAGGCCTTCGCCGGTGATGGGCACGTTGATCAAAGGTCCCTTGTATTCAGCCGGGATCCGGGGGTGGATGATGGGCCCGAAGGCCAAGGGCGCCGTAATTTCCCGGCCGGCAAAGTGCCGGTAGTTGGGCTCCCCGCCGTCCATGGACACGATGAGATCGGGCTCGATGCCGTGGTCCAGCAGCGGGTTGAAGCCCGAGCCCGCCACGATGAGGGGCACCCGGCCCTTCAGCCGGGCCAGCAGGGGCAGGTTGGCCGTCAAGGAGGGGCCGGCCGCCACCAAGACCGCCGGGGTGCCCGGCCAGCGGTGAAACCAGTGGTGGATAAAAGGCTGCTTCTCCAGGAACGGGAGGTTGGCCACCACGTTTTTGACCCAGATGGGCGACCAACTGTTGGCGGAGACCATGTCCACCCGGATGCTCCGGGCTTTGATGAACAGCTGGTGCTCCAAGTCCGCCGCCAGTTCCGGGTAAATCCGGCGATAGGCGGGCAGGGACGCGAAGCTCCAGCCGCCTTCCATGGCAGCCGCCATCAGCAATGCGCTGTGGTCCTGGACCAGTTGCCGGTAGTCGGTGCCGTGCACGAACCGGACCCGGCCCGTGGCCAGGATGGAGCCCAAGTTGCGGGCCGCCATAGCGATCATGAGACGGCGCAGATCGGGCTCCACCACGATAACCCGGCCCACATCGCTGCCCTTGAGCAAGTGCTCAACGTGATACCCAAGGCCGAAGCCGAACAGGAACAATACCTTGCCCTGCAATTCCACGCCGCCGGCCCAGGCCGATGCCTCCCGATGGGGATCGTAGCGGGAATGGATGTATCCCTGCCCCGGGTAGGTGATGGTCAGGGCGCCGGAACGGGCTGTTTCCAGCTGGGCGCCCAGGGAGGCGAGATCATCGGTGTTGGCGGCCGCCTTGGTCATTTCCGACGCCAGTTCCGGCTGGGTGCGGGCCAGCATGGTCAAATTGACGCTGAAGTGGGAGCCCGCCAGCAAATCCGTCGCAGCCGGCGCCCCTAGACTACCCATGATTGGCACCCGCCCCCATGGCCGCCGTGGTGGCCTGCCGGATGTCGTCGAGGATGGGGAGGATTTCGTCCAGGAGCACGTCGGCCAGCATGGTGAAATCTTGGGATGAAATGGCCGGCTCCAGGCAGTCCGTCGCCTGCCGCCAGCGGCGGACCAGCAGCAAGGCCTGCTCCTGGTGCTGGAGATTTTCATTCAATATGGGAAAACCCGCTTGCAGGAAATCAGTAATCCAGGCGAGGCCTTCCAGCAAATGGGGCAAACTGTCGCCGGCGGAGGATGGGTCGCCGTACAGCCGGTGGGCCAGGTCCGGCACCCGCTGCTGCAGCTTGCCCAAATAGTCGATGGCCGACCGGGCCGTCTCCTGCACCACCTGCCGGATGGGGGCCGATTCGATGGTGATGGTCAGATCCTGTCCCGGGTGCTGGGCCACGTAGGCGGCCACCAGATCGGGCGCAGGCTCCATGGCCTGGCCCGCCACCACCACCTGGGTGGGAATGCGGCCGGCCCGGGCCAGCTCCCCGTGGACGCGATTAATTTCCGAAATCAAATCATCAGCGACGGAAGTGCAGTACCGAAGTTTTCTGATGTTTCCCAGGGTATAAACCAATTTAGCCATGTACATATCCCCCCTGCCCTGTCCCTATTGGTATCGGGCGGAGGGACGGTTTAGTTAAGAGGTCCTGGGACTTTTGTCCAGGTAGACGGTGGGACGCGGCAGGGTCAAACTTGCCGGTCCAGGTGACGGGAAGGAGCAGCTGCCGGGCGGCCCATGCCGCCCTTCAGCTGCCGCCGGGCCGTGCGGCTGTCGGACAACTCCCTGGCCCGCTTTTCGTAGGAAGCCTGCCAGGCGGCCTGGATGCGCTCCTCCATCTGCTGCAGGCCTTGGGCCAGGGCCGCCGCCTTCTCCCGCTGGGACGGAGGCCAGGCCGCCAAGGACGGCAGGCCGCCCTGCCGGGCCACCTTGTCCAGCAGGGCTTGGCGCTGCTCCAGCAGCCTGCTGCACTTTTCCCAGTCCTCCTGGGCCAGGCGGGCTTCCACGGCCTCCGTCAGCCGGTGGATCTCCTCCAGCAGCCAAAGCCCTTCCGGGGGTGCAAAGGCATGTCCCGCCTTGGTCATGGGGCATTCACGGCGGGAGGCGCCTGCTCGGGATTCACCAGCATGGACCACGTCTGCTGCAGGTGGGATAGAACTTCCCGGGCCTCGGCCATGGCCTGGCGGTCCTTGCGGACATTGGCCTCCACCAGCCGCCGCCCGGCAAATTCGTACAGGGAATACAACTGCTCTGCCACCGGGCCGCCCCGCTGGAAATCCAGGCTGGCCTGCAGTTCAGCCACGCAGGCCTGGGCCCGGACCAGGAAGTTGTGGCAGCCTTCGATGTCCTTTTCCTCCAGGGCTCGTTCGGCCTTCACCGTGAACTTCAAGGCGCCCATGCAGAGCATGGCGGCCAGTTGAGCCGGGTTGGCGGTGCTGGCCTGGACCCGCCTGTACATGGCTCCTGCACCCATTGCCGGCATCAGATCACCCCTGCCCCATCATGTTTTGGAAGATGAACTGGCCCAGGAAGGCGCTCTGGCTCTGCAACTGGGCCATGACCTGCTCCATGGCCCGGAATTGGGCCAGCAGGGCCTGTTCCCGCCGTTCCAGGCGCTCGTTCAAGATTTCGATATGCCGGTCGAAATCGCGGATGTTCTGTTCCAGAAACTTGATGCGGTTGGCGGCGGTGCCCGTGGTGCCCGCCATCTGCTTCAAAGCTTCATCCAGGCGGGTGGCCACGCCCACCGTGTCCGCCGCAAACAGCTGGAAGACCCCTTGGGGATCGTTGGCCAGGGCGTCCCGCAGTCGCTGCTCGTCCACCTGGAGGGCGCCGCTCCGGTCCACGGTGCCGATGCCCACTTGGAACAGGTGGGTGAAGTCGCCCGTCAGGCCCGTCGCGGCCTCCAAGGGCAGGCGGCGCAAGGTCTGGATCATGCGGGACAAAGTGCTGTCGCCGTTGAGGACGCCGCCCGTCTCGTGGTCGTACAGCCCCTGCATCTTGGCCAGCACGGAATTGTAGGCCTTGACGAAGCTGTTGATCTTATCGAGGATGGAATCTTCGTCTTTGGCCACCGTCAAGGTGACGGCGTCGGGGCCCGCCTGCAGCAGGTTGAGGGTGATGCCCTCGATGGCGTCGTCGATGGTGTTGCTGCTGCGGGTAATCGCCAGCCCGTTGACGGTGATGCGGGCATCCTGGCCTGCCGTCATCTCATGGGCCCAGGCGCCGCCCGTCACCAGGCCCAGGCCGGCCAGCACACCATCGGTATCGGTAAAGGCGATCTGCCCGGCGCCGGTCTCGGCCCGGGTGAGGACCAGATGGCCGTCCACGATGGTGGCGCTGACCCCGGCGCCGGCGGCGTTGATTTTGGCCCGGATGTTGGCCAGGGTATCATCGGCCGCCACCTGGATTTCCACCCATTGACCGGTGCCGCTGCCGTCCAGTTGAAAGGCTCCCGCAAAGCCCAGAGGCTGGTTGTCGAATTGGTTGGAACGGACGCTGTGGGCCTGGGCCAGCTGCTCCACCACGATGGTGTAGCTCCCCGGCTGGGCCCCCATCCCGGCCGCGGCGGTGAAAACCGTCTCGTTGCCGGAAGCGGCCTTGACCCCGGCGGCGGTGTTCAAGTTGAGCAGATCCCTTACGGCGTTGTGCAGCGTCTGCAGGTCCGACCGCAGGCCTTGCCACGCCCGGAGACGCTGCTGGGTCAAGTCCTTGCGCTCTTCGGTCATGCGCAGGGGCTTGGCCTCCAAATAGATCAACTGCTCCACGATATCGTTCCAGTCGACGCCGGACATCAAGCCGCCTACCCGCACCCTAGGCCCTCCTTCGCCCTTTCGTAGGCTAAAAGCGTCACCCTATACATGCCGGTCCAGCAGCTGCCCGATGTGCCTCTGCATGGCAGCCAGGAACCGTTCCAACTCCTCCGGTGGAATCTGCCGCACCACTTCACCTGTAGCCGGGTCCAGCATCTCCACGGTGATCCTGCCTATTTCTTCGTTAATCCGCACGCGAAAGCTGAATATGTGAGGGACATGGCGCTCTTCATGGCCTGCGGCCACCGGCGCAGGGGCGGCCCTAATTCCGGCTGCGGGGCCGGCTGGGGTCCCTTCGGCGCTTTTGTTCAGGGGAAGGGCCGGCATCTGCTGCCCGAAGCCACCCGCCAGGGGGCCGGCGCCTGTGATCGGCGATGTGCCCACCGTTTTCACCTTCCTGTCGTGCCGGATGTCCTACAAGGAGGAACGGCCCGGTGATCCCAGGCTTCCGCCGGGGAGGAGAAGCCTGAAATCACCGGGCGGGGAAGGGAATGCTCCCCTCCCCGGACCCGGCGGCAGCACAGTTTACGACAGCAACTGGAGCACCGACTGGGGCGCCATATTGGCGTGGGCCAACATGGCGGTGCTGGCCTGGAGCAGGATCTGGCTGCGGGTGAACTGGGACATCTCCCTGGCCATGTCGGCATCCCGGATGCGGGACTCGGCAGCCGTCAGGTTCTCGGCGGCCACGCCCAGGTTGTTGTAGGTGTGCTCCAGACGGTTCTGGAGAGCGCCCAGTTCGGAGCGCTGGCTGGAAACCGTTTCGATGGCGTCATCCAGGGCTGAGATGGCGGAGTTGGCGCCGGCTACCGTGCTGATATCAACATCGGCGATGTTAAGGGCGGTGGCTCCCATGGGATCAATGCTGACCGTGATGCTTTGGCCGGCGTTGGCGCCGATCTGCAGCTGCTTGCCGGTGAAGGAGCCGTCCAGGAGCTTCTGGGTATTGAACTCCGTCGTCGCGGCAATGCGGCCGATTTCATCGATGAGCTGGGCTACTTCCTCCTGCAGCTTCGCCTTATCCTCGTCGACGAGGGTGCCGTCGTTGGCCGCCTGGACCGCCAGTTCCCGCATGCGCTGCAGGATGGCATGGGCCTCGATCAGGGCGCCTTCCGCCGTCTGGATGAGGGAGATGCCGTCCTGGGCGTTGCGCTGGGCCATGTGCAGGCCGCGAATCTGGGAGCGCATCTTCTCCGAGATGGCCAGGCCGGCGGCGTCGTCGGCCGCCCGGTTGACCCGGAGGCCCGAGGAGAGGCGCTCCAGGGACTTGCTCAAGGAGGTGTTGTTGGCCGTCAGGTTGCGCCAGGCGTTGAGGGCCGCAACGTTCTGATTGATACGCATGTCTCCGACTCCCTTCTCGTTTGCTTTGCCTTGGCTGCTGGTTTGCTTTGTCCGGTGACGGCCGGCCGGCGGCCGGCGCCACAGGGGTTTACCTGCCCGGGCTGTGCTGCTCCAAATATCGGGCAGGGGTTCGGGGCTTTTAACGGTCCTAGGCTGAAATAGGAAGAAAGTAGGGAGTCGCCCTGGGGCAAAGGGAGAGCCCCCGGGCGCCGGGCCCGGGGGCTTGAGGGGAAAATCCGTTGCGCTGCAAGGGTTTCTATTGCCGTCGCAGGGCGTCCACCGGGGTGAGGCCCGAGGCCAGGTAGGCCGGGTAGACGCCGAAGATGAGGCCGATGAACAGAGCGGCGAAGACTGCCGTCAGGGTGGCGGTGGCGGTGACCTGGGTGGGCAGGCCGTACCGGGCGATGAGGTCGGCTACGGCCAGCCCCAGGACGGTGCCCAGAACGGCCCCGGTGGCGCTCAAGATCAAGGCCTCGATGAGGAACTGGTAGAGCAGGTCGCTCCGGTAGGCCCCCAAGGCTTTTCGCAGGCCGATCTCCATGGTCCGCTCCGTAACCGACACCAGCATGATGTTCATAATGCCCAGGGCGCCCACCAGGAGGGCGACGCTGGCGATGCCCCCCAGCATATCGGTCAGGATGCGGTTGGCCTGGTCGGCCTCTTGCACCAGTTCGTTGAGGCTGGTGACGCTCACCACCAAGGGGCGGCCCCCGGCTCCCGTCATGGGCCGGGGCGGCTCCACGGACACCAGGTCCGACAGCCCCCAAGGGTCG
>DATGRI010000064.1 GCA_035303785.1 Sphingobacteriaceae bacterium | reverse complement strand
GGTTGTCCGTTATCAGGGGGGGCCCAACGCCGGGCACACGGTAGTGGCCAAAGGCACGACCTACCGACTGCACCTCATCCCCTCGGGCATCCTCCACGGCAAGGCCTGCGTCATCGGCAACGGCGTGGTCATCGACCCCGGATCCCTGATTAAGGAAATCGACGGTCTTGAAGCCCAAGGGCATCAGGTGGACGGCGTGCTGCACATCAGCGACGCGGCCCATCTCATCATGCCCTACCACGTCACCTTGGATCAGGCCCAGGAAGCCCTCAGGGGCGAGAACCGCATCGGCACCACGGGCAGGGGCATCGGCCCCGCTTACGCCGACAAGACGGCCCGGGCCGGCATCCGGGTGGCCGACCTGCTGGACGAACAGTTGTTCCGGCAACGGCTGAAGGAACAACTGGAACACGTGAACCACCTGCTGATGCAGGTTTACCACCTGCCGCCCCTGAACGAAGAGGAAATCGCCGAGACTTACTTGAGCCACGCCGAGCGGCTGCGGCCCTTCGTCACCGACACCTCCATCGTCATCAACGAGGCCTTGAAGGGCGGCAAGTACGTGGTGTTTGAAGGCGCCCAGGGCACCATGCTGGACTTGGACCACGGCACCTATCCCTTTGTAACCTCCTCGTCGCCTACGGCGGGGGGCGCCTGCATCGGCGCCGGGGTGGGCCCGACCCACATCGACTACGTCATAGGCGTGGCCAAGGCCTACACCTCCCGGGTGGGTGACGGCCCCTTCCCCACGGAACTGCTGGACGACACGGGCGTATGGATCAGGGAGAAAGGCCGGGAATACGGCACCACCACGGGACGCCCCCGCCGCTGCGGCTGGCTGGACACCGTTGTTCTGCGCCACGCCGTCAGGGTGAGCGGGCTGGACGCCCTGGCCATGGTCCACTTGGACACCCTGGGCGGCCTGGAGACGGTCCGGGTGGCCGCCGCTTACGAATATGAAGGGCAAATTTTGACGGAAATGCCCCGGAACGTCCGGGTGCTGTCCCAGTGCCGCCCCGTCTACGAGGACCTGCCGGGCTGGGACGACGAGACCATGAAAGGAGTCACCACCTTCGAGGACCTGCCGCCAGAGGCCAAGGCCTATGTGGCTAGGGTGGAGGAACTGGTGGGCGTGCCCGTGCACCTGCTGTCCATCGGCCCCGACCGGTCCCAGACCATCGTGCGCCAGGACATCTTTGCCGCCGCCGGCCGCCGGCGCCTCGGTTGACTCCTGCGAGGCCTGTTGGTACACTCATATTTGCATGTTTGGAGGCGTGGTGTAGCCAGGTTAACATACCGGTCTGTCACACCGGAGATCGCGGGTTCAAATCCCGTCGCCTCCGCAAAAACAAAAATTTGGACGGCCCGGCGCAAGTCCCGCCGGGCCGTCTTGTCGTCTTGCCGATTTTTCGCTGTCGACCTGTCGATTGGTCGTGCCGGCATGTCGATGGGTGCCGGTCGGCTCCAGGCGGCCGCAGCCCTCAGGCCAGGTGACCGATGAGCAGGGCCAGCAAGGCCATGACGCCGGTCATGATCAGCGTGCGCTTGTTCCCGCCCGGCCGCGGGCGCAGGGCCATAAAAGCGTGGGCCAAGGCGCCCACCCCCAGGAGAATATGGGCCCAGCCCAGCCAGCCGGCGGCCGGCCGCAGGCCCCGCAGCCAAAGAGCAATGCCTGTCAGCACCACCACGGCCAGCACCACGGCCGCCACCAGGGCCAGCCGGTTCCCCCGGGTCGCCTCGGGGCGCCCGCTCATCACCACGCCGGCCACCACCGCCAGCAAACCGATCAAGGCCAACGTACCGTGGACATCGGTCATATCACGACTGCCTCCTGTACCGCCCCTACGGCTGGGTGGTCAACAAGTCCCAGGACGACAACAGTTCCAGCACCCCGGCCGAGGCCAGGCCGAACAACACTCCCGCCAGAAACACACCCAGCCCCATGCCCATGGCGACCCGCACGATAGGCAGGCCCAGGACTTGGCCCACCAGCGCGCCGGTCCAGAGGCCGGTGCCGGGGATGGGAATGGCCACCATCAAGCCGATGCCGAGCCAGCCGAAGCGCACCGCCAACTGGCTCCGCTTGCGGGCGTTCTCGTCGCACCAGGCAAAAAACCGGCCCAAAAAATCAACGTAGCGGGAAACCCGTCGCAGACCCCACAACAAGCCTAAAATAAGCGGAACCTGCACCAAGTTTCCCGCTATCCCCGCGATGGTCGCCACAACAGGGTGCAAGCCGTTGGCAACACCGTAGGGAATGCCGACGCGCAGCTCCAGCAGCGGTATCGCCGACAGCAGCATCGTGTACAAAATAGTGCCTAACAGCTTAACCAGAGCAGGTTGACCTCCTCAGGCCCGCGGTGCCTGCAGCTTGCCCTGCCGGCCCCCCGTCAGGCAGGCGGCACGGCTTGCCGGATCCGGCGGCGGGGTCTTGAGGGGAGCAGATTCAACCAATGGCTGCCCGGGCGGCGGCTACAGCACTGTCGTAATCAGGATGCTCGCCCACCTGGGGCACATATTGGCTATAAACAACGCGGCCTTCAGGATTGACAACGAACACGGCCCGGGACAGCAGGCGCACTTCATCAATCAAGGTGCCCCAGTTCTGGCCGAAGGAGGCTTCCCGATGGTCCGACAAGACCGTCACCCGGTCCACGTTGGCGGCGCCGCACCAACGCTTTTGTGCAAAGGGCAGGTCCATACTGATGGTCAGAATCTGTACCTGGTCCCCGAACTCTCCGGCGATTTCGTTGAAACGGCGCGTTTCGGCGTCGCACACACCGGTGTCAAGGGAAGGAACCGAGGCGATGATCAAGGTCTTGCCCTTGAAATCGTCCAGAGTGCGGGTTTGCAGGCTTTGGTCGATCACCCGGAAGTCGGGCGCCATGTCCCCAGGCTCTACGGCCGAGCCGGCCAGGGCCACATCGCGCCCGCCAAATACCGTTGTACGCGCACCAGCCATGAAGCATGCCCTCCTTTGCCCCAATACAAATTCGGCCCGGGCGTCACTGCTGGCTCCGCCCGTGACTGCCAAGGCCAAGCATAACACATATAATACGTCGCCAGATTGGCCCAGCCCTCCTGGACTGACTCATCCTCCCGGTCCCGCAGCCGGTGCCGGTTCAACCCTGCGGGCCCGGATCAAAAAGCCCGTGTGGGCCACCATCCGGTGAGCGGGGCGGACGCTGTTGGGCGCCACTTCCCACGGGCGCTGCAGCGTCTCCGTCGTCTCAACGAAGGTAAAGTGAGGATCCTCCTGGAGGGCCCGGACCAGTTCGTAAACCTGCAGTGCCGTGGGCAGCCATGCCATGAAGACGCCTCCCGGCCGGAGGGCCTTGACGGCGTGGGGCAAAACCCTGGCAGGCTCGGGCACGTCCAGGAAAATGGTGTCCAAATCTTCATCCACTATGCTTTCGTAGATGTTGTGCAGCCGCACCGTGTGGCGGGCGCCGCTGCTGCCCAGCCGCTCCCGGGCCGTGGCCAGGTTGCGCAGGGCCAGCCGGGCGAATTCCTCCCGGATTTCATAGGAAATGAGATGGCCGGAGGGGCCCAAATGATGCAGCAGGGTGGTGGCCAGGGATCCGGACCCGATGCCCGCCTCCAAAATCTTGGCGCCGGGATGAAGGTTGGCCTTGAGCAAGATGAGGCCCAAATCTTTGGCGAACAGAATTTGGGTGCGCCGCGGCAGGCGCAGCAGGTGATCTTCCAAGGTAGGCCGGAGGCAGATGAACTGGCCCCCCAGGTTGGTGGCCACCCGGGCGCCGTCGCCCAAGCCGATGATGGCGTCGTGTTTGACCAATCCGCTTTTCTGGGTCTGGAAGGTGGCGCCCGGCCTCAAATTGACTTCATATATCCGGTCGGTGGCAGGGTCCAGCAACAGGACTGCATCACCGGGAGCAAAAGGCTGCCCTTGACGGCCGGGGGCCACTGGAGGAGTGGTGTGGCTATAATTTTCCATCAGCGCCAAAGTATCACCGGCGCTGAACCAGTGTCAAGGAAAGCCGGCGCCCCTGCCCGGCCGGGTTCACGGGGTCAGTACCGGCAGCACCCAGCGCCCCAGGAAGTACAAGATGGCCACCACGATGACCACAAAGGAAAAGTACTTGATGGCCGCATAGGCCACCAGGGACGAGCCGGACGCTTCCCGGGCCAAGATCTGTTCCTCCTGGACCCGTTCCCGCTCACGGCGATCCTCGGCCACGCCTTCACCCCCTGAAGCAGGCAAATCCCTTGCCTCAAGGAAAGTGATTCCCCGTCAACCCCTGATTTATCCAGGCCGGGCCGCTGTCAGGCAGCCTCCTTATCCCAGCCTTGGGGAATCCGGCCAGCGCCCGCCATGCTCAACCCCAGGAATTGTGCTTATTTCCTTGCCCAAGGGGAAAAAGGAAGCCTTAAGCCCAGCTCAAGGGCTTATTCCAAGGATTTTGCCCGGACTTGCCCGGTGAGCCGGGAAAATAAGCCCATCCAGTGGGCTTTGCCTGCCCCGGAGATGAGGAAACAGAAGGCATAAGCCCATTCACAGGGCTAATGGTATCCGCCGGGGATCAGCACCGGCCGGACCGCGGCACCCCTGCAGCCACCGTTTTTGGCCCGGGCGATATGTTGTATAATAAAGTCTGCCTTGCACCACTGCTGGCGTAGCTCAGTAGGTAGAGCAGCTCACTCGTAATGAGCAGGTCGTCGGTTCGAATCCGACCGCCAGCTCAAGCACCGGCTCCGGTGCAAAGCCCCGGCCCCCAAGGGGTTCGGGGCTTTTGCCTTTCATGGCGACCCTCCTGGCAGGAGGCGGCAGCCCTGCCTGGGCCGGGATGCCTATGCAATCTCAGGCAGGATTTTTGACTTTCGCCACGAAACCCACCTGAGGTTTTGCCTCTCCGTGTCCGGGTGGCGCGGGGAATCTTTCATGACCCCCATGGCATACATGCCTAAGTAGCCAATACTCAGGCGTTGGCTCTCCGGGGCCGCCGTGGGTTGTTGGACATGCCCCGCACGTCCGGGGCTGAAACACATAAAAAGAACCAGACACAGACACAGAGGTCCGCCAAGGGGGGATCGCCATGTCCTCAGACGGTCCGCGGCGCTGGCTGCGGCCCGTCCTGGGCGCCATAGCAGGTTCGTTGCTGTTCTTGGTGGGTTATATAAGTGCCGCTCCCGGTCTTGCTTATCGATCAGAGCCGCGTTTCGCGGTGTTGTATGACGTTGTGGTGGACGGCCAGCGGATCGGTCGAATCTCAGACCCAGAGATGGCACCCAAGGTACTGGCCAAAATCCTGGAGACTGCTTCTTCCGAACAAGGAATGCCGGTAACGGCGAAAGAAAGCGTAGAAGTCAGCCAGGTCAACGCTGTCGCAGATTCCCAGATTCTTAACGAGTCCCAACTGCAGGCCCGCTTAAAGGATGCATTGACCCTCAACATGTACGCCGTGGCCCTTCGGGTCAACGGCAACGACGCCGTGTACCTTCCCGACCGGCAGATGGCCGAGGCTCTCCTGGAAAAGTTGGAAGAGCACTTCAGGCAAGAACTTGTCGCCGGCCGCTTCCCCGCTCCGGGCTCAGGCCGCATCGATGAGGACGTCCGCATCCAGTCGGTGGCGGTGTCCCAAAACGTCGAGATCGTCGAAACGGCCGCTGCGCCCGGGGATATCGCCCATACCGTGGACCACGCCATGACCATCCTGCTCAGGGGCACCGACGAGATAAAGACCCATACGGTGCAGCAGGGCGAATCCTTCTGGACCATCGCCAGCCAAAACAGGATGTCCTTCGACGAATTGGTGGCCGCCAACCCCCACATCCCTAATCCCGAGCGGATTCAAATCGGCGACCAGTTGAACCTGGTGGTGCCCACTCCCCGCATCACCGTGGTCAGCGAGGAAATTCGGGAGTATAAGAAGACCATTCCTTTCTCCACCCAATACGTCTATGACGAAAGCATGTGGCCTTGGGAGACCAGGGTCCAGCAGCCCGGGCGCTCGGGCCTGGCCGAAGTCACCGAGCGGATCGTCCGGGAGAACGGCTACATAGTGGCCCAGGAAATCATCTCCGAGCGGGTGCTGGAGGCTGAACAGACCCAGGTGGTCGTCCGGGGCAGCAAGCAGACCCCCGACTCGGGCACCGGCCAGCTTATCTGGCCCTTGAACACCGGCAAGATCTCTTCCCGCTTCGGCTGGCGCAGGGGCCGCCTCCACGGCGGTGTAGACATCGCCGCCCCCAAGGGCACGCCCGTTATGGCCGCCGACAGCGGCATCGTCAAGGAAGCGGGGGTCCGGGGCGCCTTCGGCCAGCTGGTCACCATCGACCACGGCGGCGGCAAGCTGGTTACCTTGTACGCCCATCTGTCCAGCATCCACACCAAGGTGGGCGCCCGGGTGGAAAAGGGCGAGGTCATCGGCCTGGTGGGCTGCACCGGCCGCTGCACCGGCTCCCACCTCCACTTCGAGGTGCACGAGAACGGCCGGCGCGTCGACCCCTTGCTGTTCTACAGCCGGTAAGCAAGGCTTAACAGCGACAACCGAGACAACCTAAAACCCCTCGGCGGGGAGATGGTGGACAACCATCTCCCCGTTGCTTTTGCCTGGCCCGCCAAACTTTCCCGGCAGGTTCCCGCCGGCCTTGATACGAAGACCCCTTCCGACTCCGAGAGGATTTCCCAACCCATGGCCAGAGGCGGAACCGGCAGGCAATCGGGAACTTTTTTGGCGCGGCTATTGGCCCCGTGGCTGGCCGGCCTCGTCGTCTCGTTGGGGATCCTGGCCTTCGCCGGGGCGGTGGTCCAGTGGCGAGCCCGGGCCGGCTACGGACCTGCCGCCGCGGGGCCCCTATTGCGGCTCGCCCAGTACACATACGGCCGCCAACTGTCCTATTATCGAGGACGGGCCCCCTGGTGGCCGGATCAGGAACCCGTCACCATCACCGGCCGTCGAATCCAGGTGCAGGCGCCGGCGGGAGCCGAAGCCGCGGCCCGGCGGGCGGCCCAAGAGGCCCAACGCATGCTGCCGGCCGTTGAAGCCCTGCTGCTGGACGAGGACGGTGAATTGCCGGCGGCGCTGCTTCACCTCCACGAGGACTTGACCCCCTTCGTGGGCGCCGCCGCCCACCGGGGTCCGCTGCCCGGAGGTGTGTACCACCGGGGCCACATCCATTTGGCCATGGGTCCCGGCGCCATGCCCGTGGTCCACGAACTGGCCCACTGGGTGCTGGACGTCTACACCCTAGGCAACTACCCCACCTGGTTCAGCGAGGGCCTGGCCCAGTGGGTGGACGAAAAATTGACGGGCGCGCCGCCGCCCGGGGCCTGGGATGAACCGTATAATCTCTACCAACTGGAGCGGCATTTCGACCACCTGCCCGATCCGGGGCAGGCCTACCGCCAATCCCTCCAGTTGGTCCGCTGCATTGCAGCGGCCGCCGGCGACGATCTGCAGCCGCTGCTGGCGGGGCTGGCCCGGGGCCTTCCTTTCTACAGCGCCCTGGCCGAAGCCGTCGGCCTGACCCGGTCCGACCTGGAGCGGTGCCTGGCCGCGCCTGTCCCGCCGCCCCATCTGAAGGAATCTGCAGCGCCATAAGGGAAGTAGCCTTGCCAAAAGGGAGGGGGGAACCCCGGTATGGCGGAAAAGATTCTCGTCGTCGACGACGAGCGGCCCATTGCCGACATATTGAAGTTCAACCTGGAACGGGCCGGCTACCAAGTGGAAACGGCCTACGACGGTGACGAAGCCCTGCAGGTCGCCCTGGCCGACCTCCCCGACCTTATCATCTTGGACATCATGCTGCCGGGTAAGGACGGCTTCGAGGTGTGCCGGGAAATACGCCGGCGCTCCGCGGTGCCCATCATCATGCTGACGGCCAAGGAGGCCGAGACCGACAAGATCCAAGGCTTGGACGAGGGCGCCGACGACTACGTGACCAAGCCCTTCAGCCCCGCCGAGGTGGTGGCCCGGGTGCGGGCCCTGCTGCGCCGGAGCCAGGGCAGCATGAGCGTCAACAACGCCGCCGACCACATCTACTGCGGGCACCTGACCATCGACCTGAAGGGGCACCAGGTGCTCAAGGGCGAGCAGCAGATCGAATTGACCACCCGGGAGTTCGAGTTGCTCAAGTACCTGGCCCAGCATCCCGGGCAGGTTTTCAGCCGGGAAACCCTTTTGGAAGACGTATGGGGCTACCGGTACCATGGGGATATCCGCACCGTGGACGTGACCATCCGCCGGCTCCGGGAAAAGATCGAAGAGCATCCCGGCGACCCGCGTTTCATTCTCACCAAGCGAGGAGCGGGCTACTACTTCCGCAAGTTCTGACCGGCCCGCCGGCAGACGCCGGGTCTGGGGCGGCGGCCGAGGTTCCGCGCACCCCTGCCCAGGGGCCGGCCGTTCCGTAGGGCTCCGCCGGGGGGTACGCCGTGCGCAGCATCCAAGCCAGAATGGTCATCGCCTTCCTGCTTCTCATACTCCTGGCCATGCAGTTCATCGGCGCCTTCTTGCTGCGGGACTTGGAGTCCTATTACCTGAACACCGGCCTGCAGCAGCGGCTGGGCGACGCCGGGCAGCTGGCCCGGGAGGCCGCCCAGTTCTTCGCCGCCGGCCCCGACCAACTGGACCGGCGGGGCCTGGAGCAGTTGATGGCCGGCAAGCAAGGGGCCAACCTCCTGGCCGTGGTTCTGGACCGCCAGGGGATCGTGCTGGCCGCCACCGACTTCACTTTGGTGGGCCAGCGCTTCGTCCTAGATGTGGTTCTGGACGTCTTGGAGACCGCTGCCGAAAGCTCGGGCACCCGGCCGGTACCCGGCAGCGATGAAATCCGGGTGTTCGGCGCCGCCCCCATCGCCGTGGACGACACCATCGTAGGCCTGGCCTATGTGGAAGGCGACCTGACCGGCGTCTACGAAACCTTGGCCCAGGTGCGCCAGCGGCTGTGGACGGCCACCTCCGTGGCCCTCCTGGTCACCGGCGTCCTGGTGTTCTTTGTCGCCCGCACCATCACCGGCCCCATCCAAACCATCACCCAGCGGGCTGCGGCCATGGCGGCCGGCCGCTTCGACCAGCCCATCGAAATCCGCTCCCAAGACGAGGTGGGCCGGTTGGCGGGCATGTTCAACCACATGGCGGAGCGCCTCCGGGACACCTTGACGGAAATGGCCGACGAAAAGCGAAAAGTGGAGGCCATCGTCTCCCACATGGCCGACGGCGTCCTGGCGGTGGACGCCGAAGGACGCCTGCTGTTCATCAACCCCGCCGCCCGGGCCATGCTGGCGGTGGCCGAGCCCGAAGAAGCCCTCATCGGCCGCCACCCCAAGGAGATCTGGGCCGACCTGCCCATCGGCGACACTCTGGCCCGGGTGCTGGCAGGGGACGACTCCGATCAATGGCCGTCCGCCACTGACGAAGGCCTGCACTTGACCTTGGGCGACCGGGTGCTGCGGGCCTCCGTCGCCCCCATCCGCCGCACCGAGGGCACCCCGGGCACCGGCGGCCAGGGCACCACCGTAGGCGCCGTCTGGGTCATGCACGACGTGACCGAATTCGCCGAACTGGATCGGATGCGCAAGGAATTTGTCGCCAACGTTTCCCACGAACTGCGGACGCCCCTGACCACCATCAAATCCTACGTGGAAACATTGCTCCACGAGGATATGCCCGACGGCGAGATGCAGCGGCAGTTCCTGCGGGTGGTGGATGCCGAGGCCGACCGCATGAGCCGCCTGGTCCAAGACCTGCTCCAACTCTCCCAACTGGACTACCGCCGGGTGCAGTGGGATCTGGAGTACATCCGCCTCTCGGAACTGGTGGACCAGGCCTACCGCAAGCTCCAGGCCCAGGCCGAAGCCAAGGACCTGCGCTGGGAGCACCGGCACCCCGACGACGAGCCCTTGGTTTACGTGGATCCCGATCGGATCCAGCAGGTCATCTTGAACCTTCTCTCCAACGCCATCGAGTTCACGCCCCCGGGCGGGTCCATCACCGTGACCGTGGGCCGGGACAAGGGCCATCTGCGGGTGGCCGTCTCCGACACGGGCATCGGCATCCCCGCCGAGGACCTGCCCCGCATCTTCGACCGGTTCTACCGGGTGGACAAGGCCCGGGCCCGCACCTTGGGGGGCACCGGCCTGGGGCTGGCTATTGCCCGGGAAATAATCGCCGCCCACGGCGGGCAAATGGGCATTGAATCGGTGGAAGGGCAAGGCACCACCGTCTGGTTCACCGTCCCCCACGGGGAGGAGGCCGGCCGGTGGAAAGACTGAAAAGCCTCCTCCTGGCCGCCATGGTGGCGCTGAGCCTGTTCCTCAGCGCCCAGTTGTGGCTTTCCCATCCCTCCACCCAGGTGGGCCGCCCCGTGCAGGCCTTCTATATAAGTTCCGAAGCCCAGGCCCTGGAAGACTGGCGCACCCTGGTCATGCCCCGCTTCGCCGTCGTCCATGCGGGGAACGGCATCCACCGCCGGGCCCCCGCTGAAGCCATGGAGCCCATATGGGCCGCCGTAGCGGCAGCGGCCTCCCAGGTTGATCCCCAGGCCATGTCCCCCCTGACGGCTGACGAAATGATGGCCCTGCGCCAGGGCCGGCAGGGTGGCGGCGGCGTGGAAGTGCCCATGCCCGCCGCCGCGCCCCGCTCCTTTTGGTGGCAGCTGTGGCAGGCGTGGTACGGCGGTCCGGTGGAGGCGCCGGCCCAGCCTTCGGGCCCGGTGCTGGAGGCGGTGGCCCTCTTTTTGGTGGACGACGACCTGCTTTTGGTGGTGAAGGCCGAGGGAACCTACAGCAGCCGGCGGCTGCCCGTGGCCAGTCCCTTGGAGGGGAACACCCTGGCCCTGGCAGCCCAAGACCTGGCGGCGGCCGTGGAAAACGCCGCCCAGGGCGAGGGGCCACGGCTAACCACCTTGGCTGCCTCCGCCGCCGAGACCGGCCTGAGCGTGGACGGCGACACCTTCCTGCCCATGTGGCCTGAGCCCCGCACCGCTGTAGTCACCTTGCGGCCCGAGCAGGTGGATCAGACCCAGTTGGAGCGGGCCATCTTCGGCGATCTGTCCTTTGTGCGCAGCGTGGCCGGCACCGACTTCATCCTGCGCACCGACGGCCGCATCAGCCTTACCTTGAGGGAGGAGCCGGTGCAGCGGGTGGAGTACCAGCGGGCCTTCCCCCGGGAGCGGGAGTCCGGGCAGCAGCCCCGGGGCCTGCAGGCCCTCCAGGAAGTATTGGAATTCATCAACGACCGGGGCGGCTGGCCCCCCGACATCTACTTGTCCCGCCTGGAACCCTTGCGGGAGCGGGGCGCCGTCCAGTTGGGGGCGCCGGCGCCCATCATCGGCTACCGGCTGGAGTTTTCCCTCCGCTCCCACGACCTGCCGGCCGCCCTGCCGCCGGTGTTGGTGGCCGAATGGCGGCCCGCCGGCATTACTTACTTCCGCCGGGACTTCTTCAGCCTGGAGCCTTGGACCACCGTGCCCGCCGGCCAGGTCCACCCGGTGGCCGACGCCCTCCAGGTGGCGGCGGCCCTGCCCGATGACCTCCTGCCTGTGGAAGTCCGGCATGTGAGCCAGGCCGCCTTGACCTACTGGCCGCCCCCCGGCCAGGATGCGGCCCAAGAGCATTTCCTGTTTCTCACCTGGCGCCTGGCCTTCCAGGAAGGCTGGCATGTGTGGGTGGATGCGGGCGGATTTCGTCCCCGGGCGTGGGTGCAGAGCCCCGGCGGGGAGACGCTCCTTTACTGGCCGGAGGCCGGGGAAGCCGCCGGGGAACAGGCCGAGCCGGAAGTAGGGACACAATCACCATCGGGCACGCCGGACATGGAGGTGAGGAGCCGTGGACTGGTCCCGGGCTAAGACCATCCTGATCATCGCCTTCGGACTCCTCAACGCCATGCTCTACTGGCAGGTCTACGTGCTGCCCGGTCCCCTGCCGACACCCAGCTTCCTGGCGGAGCCCACGCCGGCGCAGGTGGCCGCAGACCTGGCGGCCGTGGGCCTGGAATTGCGGGGCGACATCCCTTCCACCCCGGCTCCCTTGCCGGTGCTGGAAGCGGAGCCCCGGGCCCAAGGGGACCCTGACGCCTTGGCCGTCCAGTTTTTCGACCCGGTGCCGCCGCCCCAAGATTGGGACGAGGCCGGGAGCCATATGTATACCCAAGGGAAGCGCGCCTTGATCTTGGCGCCGGGGCTGGTCCAGTTCACCGATGGCAACGCCGGCCGGACGACGCCGGCCGGCACGCGGGGCCAGGTCATCAGCCCGTGCCCGGCGGGATTCACAACGTTAACAGGAAGGAGCGCCTTCATCGATAACTTGATGGATGAAGGTCTGGAATTCATCGAGGCCCATGGGGGCGCCCCGGCCGATGTCCAGCGGGCCACGGTGGATCCGGACCCGGCCCGGGGCACCATCCGGGTGTGGCTTCACCAGACGCTGGCGGGCGGAACCCCCGTCTTCAACGGTTATGTGGAAGCGTGCATGACCGAAGCAGGCGTCGCCCGCTATACCAGGCTTCTCTGGGACGTGGACCGGCTGCTGGACCAAGGGGACGCCGTTATCCCGGCTTCGGTCCTGCTGACCCGGGAAGCCCGGCGCGGCGGCAGTCTTTACCAGCGGGCCAGATCCGATGAAGTGCAGCAATTGACGGTACAAATCGGCTACGTTGTGGTACCGTCAACATCGGTACCGCCGGCTGTGCTGCTCAGGGATGAAGGGCCCTTGCCCCCCTTCGTGGCGGTGCCCGTCTGGCGTTTTCACCTGAGCAGCGGGGAATGGTTGGACTTCGAAGCGACGACAGGCCAGCGGGTAGACTATACCAGCGCCGGGACCTTCTAAGCCACCGGAATCCACTAGGCGCCTGAGCCGCCCCGGACCACGGGCTTGGGCCCCAGCAGGAATACGAAGCCCAAAGGCGAAAGCGGACGTTTGTGCCGCACCGGGACAGAGAGAGCGATGGGGAGGCATTCTTTGGTGGGTGGACTTTCTATCGTCGGGGGTGTTCCCCTGCAGGGCCGGGTCCGCGTCGGCGGCCGCAAGAATTCTGCCGTTGCCCTTATCCCCGCTGCCCTGTTGGCAGCAGGGCCCAGCACCATCGACAACGTGCCCCGTATCAGCGATGTAGACAGCTACATCGAGATCATAACCTCCATGGGGGTGACGGTGGACCGCCCCACTCCCCACTCCCTGCGCATCGATCCCACAGGCTTGATCAATTCCGTGCCGTCCACCGAAGTAGTCCGTCGCCTCCGGGCTTCCTATTATTTGTGGGGTGTGCTGCTGGCCCGCTTCGGCGAGGCCGAAGTCGGCATGCCCGGCGGCTGCGACATCGGCCAGCGCCCCATCGACCAGCACCTGAAAGGCTTCCGCGCCCTGGGGGCCGAGGCCGTCATCGAGCACGGCGTCGTCAAGCTGAAGGCCCGCCGGTTGGTGGGGGCCCCCATCTACTTGGACGTAGTCAGCGTGGGCGCCACCATCAACATCATGCTGGCCGCCTGCCTGGCGGAAGGCACCACCGTCATCGAAAACGCCGCCAAGGAACCCCACGTGGTTGACCTGGCCAACTTCCTGAACGCCATGGGCGCCCGGGTGGTGGGCGCCGGCACCGATGTGGTCAAGATCAAAGGCATCGGCTCCGGATCCGGAGGTCGCATACGCAGCACCGGAGCTTTGCGGGGAGCCGACCACGCCATCATCCCCGACGAGATCGAGGCGGCCACCTTCATGGTGGCGGCCGTGGCCACCCGGGGCGACGTGGTGGTGGAAAACGTCATCACCAAGCACTTGGACCCCATCACCGCCAAGCTCCGGGAAACGGGGGCCGACATCGAAGAAAACGGCGACTGGGTACGGGTGCGCATGGCTGGCCGCCCCAAGGCCGTCAACGTCAAGACGGCCGCCTACCCCGGCTTCCCCACCGATGCCCAGCAGCCTATGACGGCCCTCCTGTCCACCGCTGAGGGAACCAGCATGGTGACCGACACCATCTGGGAGGCCCGCTTTAAGCACGTAGGCGAACTGCTGCGCATGGGAGCCGACATCAAGGTGGAGGGCCGCACCGCCATCATCAACGGCGTGGAGCGCCTGTCCGGCGCCGAGGTGGAGGCCACCGACCTGCGGGCCGGCGCCGCCCTGCTGGTGGCAGGCCTCATGGCCGAAGGAGAGACCGTCGTCAAGGGCATCGAACTGGTGGAGCGGGGCTACGAAGGCATCGAGCAGAAGTTCCGCCAACTGGGCGCCCAACTGGAGCGCCTGCCCGACGAAGGCGACGAGGGATCCGCCCCAGCCCAGCTCCGGGTCCTCAAGAGCGGCTCCTAGAGACCCCCAAAATCCTTCGCTATAATTTTGTATTACCTACATAGAGGAATTGGCAGTCGACTCCACCGGCCCCGCCGGGCCAGGAGGTGGCAGTGCATGGACGACCACTTCACCCCCGGGCAGTCCCCGTACGAGCCGTCCGAACATGGGTCCCACGGGCAGCCTCCCCACGGCCGGCCTGCCCATGGTGCGCCCGCCTACGGGCAGCCCAGCCCCGGGCAATCGCCTCACGGCGGTGGTCCATCCGGCCCCCGCTGGACGGTGAAGCGCAACTCCCGCCCTTTTTGGAACTTCCTGCTGGCGGCCTTGGTGGGCGGCATCATCGGCGCCCTGGTGACCATGAGCTTTGCCGGCCAACTGCTGCCCGGCGGCTCCACCCCGCCCTTGGGCGCGGGCAACGATCGGCTGCCCCTGAACGGTTTGAGCGGCAACAATGAGCCTCCCCTGCCGGGGTCCGACCAGGGCCCCCACGGCAACGACGGGGCCGATTCATCCCCGGTGGTGGAAGTGGTCGACAAGGTCGGGCCGGCGGTGGTAGGCATCTTGAACAAGCGGATGGTCCGGGACATCTCCAGCGGCGAGTCCTTCCCCCGGATCGCCGCCACCGGCTCGGGCGTCATCTTCAGCCCCGACGGCTACATCATCACCAACTACCACGTCATCGAAGGCGCCGACCAGGTAGAAGTAGTGGTGGCCGACGGGCGGGTGCTGCCCGCCACCATTGTGGCCCACGATGATCCCTTCTCCGATTTGGCGGTGCTGCGCATCGAGGCCACCGACCTTCCCTATGCCGTCTTCGGCGACTCCGACCAGGTGCGGGTCGGGGAAACGGTGGTGGCCATCGGCAATCCCCAGGGCCTGGATTTCTTCCGCTCCGTCACCGTGGGCGTGGTCAGCGGCATCCGTCCCGACCTGCTGCACCGGCTGTCGTCGGGCCGCAGCGACTATGCCCGTATTTTCGAATTGATCCAAACGGACGCGGCCATCAACCGGGGCAACAGCGGCGGGCCGTTGGTCAACCTTAGGGGTGAAGTCATCGGCATCAACACCCTCAAGTTCCAGGGCGCCGACATCGAAGGCATGGGCTTCGCCATCCCTTCCAATGATGTGCGGCTCATCGCCAACGATCTGGTGCAGTACGGGCGGGTCATCCGCCCGGCCTTGGGTGTCAGCCTCATTCCCGATGACATCGCCGCCAGCCGCTACGGCGTCACCGCAGGCGTCATCGTGGCCGAAACCATTCCCGGCGGGCCCGCCCAGCGGGTGGGCATCCGCTCGGGTGACGTGATCCTGCGCATAAACGACCAAGAGACGGAACGCTACCTGGACCTGCTGAAAGCCCTCAATAAAATGTCTGTAGGCGACACGGTGCAGGTGCTGGTGGACCGGGAAGGCAGCACCCTCACCTTCGAGGTGGAGTTGGGCGAACTGCAGATCAACCTGCGATAGGCGGCGCTCCCCATGATGCGGTTTCAAATTATATCCGTCGGGCGGCTCGACGCCCCATACCTTAGAGAGGGCGTGGAGACCTACCTGCGGCGGCTGCGCCCCTACGCCCAGGTCACCTGGCAGCAGGTGCCGGATGAGGCTGTGCCTGCCCGGCCCCGCCCGGCCGATGTGGAGCGGATCCAAGCCGTCGAGGCCGAGCGTATCCAAGGCGTATTGGACCGACTGCCGGGGCACGTCTATACCGTAGCCCTGACCCGCCGGGGCTGGGCCATGACTTCGCCCCAGTTGGCCCAGCATCTGGACCAGGTGGCCGTCGACGGCTTCAGCACCACCGCCTGGCTCATCGGCGGCACCGTCGGCCTGGCGCCCCAGCTGGTGGAGCGGGCCCACCTGCGCCTCAGCATGTCCACCCTCACCTTTCCCCATCAGATGATGCCCCTGCTGCTGCTGGAGCAGCTGTTCCGGGCCTGCCGCATCCAGCGGGGCGAGCCTTACCACTACTCGGCCGAAGTTTAGTTCTCCGGCCTGCATTCCGGCGTGCACTCCGCCCCTGCACTCTGCCCCTGCACTTGGCCCCGCACCCCCAACCACCGCCTTAAGCTTTCCCGCTGGGCTTATTTGCCCGCCCGGCCCGGCTGCACCGCACCTTAAGCCCACGGATAAAGCCTATTCCGCCCGGTCACGGCCCAAAGAAGGCAAAGGCCTAGAAAATTAGCCCAGGAAATGGGCTTTGCGGCCGATCCCGGACCCCTTGCCGGCCAAATAGGCTTCATCCCTGGGCTTAACCCGCCGGCGCGGTCACTGGAAAATCGCCCAAGGGCAGTTGTCGCCGGGGTAGGTGCCCTGGCGGAAGACTTCCCAGACGGGCCGGATCCACGGGGCCTCCGGCGAGCCGCCCAAGACGCAGGTCCGGGCGGCGAACACGTCGGCGGGCATGTCCCAGTCTTTCACGGGAACGTCGGCCAAGGCGCCGGCCATGAACCGGGCCCAGATGGGCCCGGCCACCGCACCGCCGCCGCCCCAAAGGGGAACCTGATCGTCGTTGCCCACGTAAACCGACGCCACCAGGTCTGGGGTGTAGCCCACGAACCAGGCGCTGCGCCGCTCGTTGGTGGTGCCCGTCTTGCCGGCGGCGGGCCGTTGGAACCACTGGCGCAGGTGGCTGCCGGTGCCGTCGGGGTCGTCCAGCACCGAGCGCAAGGCATCGGTGATCAAATAGGCGGTAGCCGGTGCCAGCACCGGCTCCAGTTCAGACCGCTGCTGCCAGAGGATGCGGCCGTCGGCTGCCCGCACCTCGGTGACGGCCACCGGCTCCACCCGGTACCCGCCGTTGGCCAGGGGCGCATAGGCTGCCGTCAACTCCAGGGGCGTCACCTCGCTGGCACCCAGGGCCAGGGGCAGGGTGGGCTCCAAGGGCGTGGATTCCATGATGCCCATGCGCCGGGCGTAGCGGGCGATGGTGGACGGTCCGATGACCTGGGCCCACTTCACCGTCACTACGTTGTCGGAAACCCGCAGGGCGTCCCGCATGGTCAAGTTTTCCCAGTGGTACGGCTCATCGCCGAAGTCCGTCGGCTCGTAGAGAGAGTCCGGCGTCGGGCCGGGAAAGGCCACAAACTCGCACAACTGGGTGGCCGACAAGGGAATCCCCTGGTCCACCAGGGCGGTGTACACAAACACCTTAAAGGCGGAGCCCGGCTGGCGGCGGGCGTCGGTGGCCCGGTTGAACTGGCTCTCCCGAAAGTCCCGGCCCCCCACCAGGGCCTTGATGTGGCCGTTGCGGGGATCAAGGGCCACCAGGGCTCCCTGGGGCTGGGCGATGCCCTGGGCGTCCCGGTGGCTGACGGAGCCCAGGTGCCGGGCAAAAGCCTCCTCGGCCGCCCGCTGCATGTCCAAATCCAAAGCGGTGTGGATTTCGTAGCCGCCCCGGGCCAGGTCGGCTTCTACATGGGGCAGGTGCTCCCGCAGCAGGGACCGCACATAATCCACGAAGTAAGGAGCCGCCGGCACCGATTCCTCCAGGCCCGCCAGGCGGATGGGCTGGGCCCGGGCGGCCTCGGCCTCGGCCGCCGTAATATAGCCCAGCTCTACCATGCGGCCCAGCACGAAATCCCGCCGCTCCCGGGCCCGCTGGAGATCCAGGTACGGGCTGTACAAGCCGGGACTACGGATTACCGCCGCCAACAAGGCGCTCTCGGCCAAGTCCAGTTCCGCCACGCCCTTGCCGAAGTAGGTCCTGGCCGCCACCTCGGCGCTGTAGGCCCCGTGGCCGTAGTAGATGGTGTTCAGGTAGGCCGTCAGGATTTCTTCCTTTGTCATATGGGCTTCCAGCTTCAGGCTCAAAAAGGCCTCGCGGATCTTCCGATCCCAGGTGCGCTCCAAAGAAAGGTACGAATTGCGGGCCAGTTGGGAAGTGATGGTGCTGGCCCCTTCCACGGTGCGCCCCGCCTGGTAGTTCCGCACGAAAGCCCGCACGACGCCGATGGGGTCCACCCCCCAGTGGCGATAGAAGCGGCTGTCCTCCACCGCCACCACCGCCTGGCGCAGGGCCAGGGGCATGTCCTCCCCCGCCACCGGAACCCGGCGCTGGGCGGCGATGTAGGTGATGAGCCGGCCTTGGGCATCGTAAACCCGGGTGGCCACCGGCACCTGGGCCGGCGGCAGGGGCGTCAGCAGCCAGGCCCCCAAGCCCAGCAGGCCTAAGGCCGTGACCACCGCAGCGGCGGCAAACAGGCGATGCACCAGACGGGAAATATACAAAGGCCCAACCCCCATACCAAGCCGGCGTTGCCGGAGATTTGCAGCAACGGCGCAACTTAGTATGCCCGGCCATTGACCTGTTGCCGCCCATTCCTTATAGTCATTCCGTGGCGGCTGCCCGCGCCCCGGGCGGCCCCGTTTATTGCGCCCGTATTTTCACGAATTACTGCCTCTCGGGAGGGGTGCAGGCATGCTGCCCACGCCCAATCGTGTGACCCTTGTTGCCGGTGCTGCGAAAGGTCAGCACAAGTTGACGGCCTTTGACGGCGCCCTGCTGGAAGCCGGTATCGGCAATTTGAACTTGCTTCGGGTGAGCAGTATCCTGCCGCCGGGCTGCCGTTACGTGGAATTCCAGCGGCAAGAACCGGGAGGCCAGATCGACATCCCGGCGGGATCCCTAGTGCCCACGGCCTACGGCACCATCTGCAGCGATCAGGCCGGCGAGACCATCGCCGCCGCGGTGGCCATAGGCTTCAGCCGGGATGATTTCGGTGTAATCATGGAATTCTCCGGCGCCGTAACGGCCGCCGAGGCCCGGACCCGGGTGGAAGACATGGTGCGGGAAGCCTTCGTCATGCGCAACATGGAACTCCACGACCTGAAGGCCGCGGCCGCCGAAATCACCGTCCCTGAGGATGCTGCCGGAGCGGCGGTAGCGGCCGCCGTTCTTTGGTACCTTTAAAAGGCGGGTGGCAGGCGACCACGCCACCCCATCAATCCGGATCAATCCGGGAGGGATCCCATGGGACGGCGGCGGGGCCCCGCCGGGAACTCCCCGGCCAAAATCCACGACGCCATGGCCGAAATGACCCTGGTGGAGCACCTGGACGAACTGCGCCGCCGCCTGATTACGGCCCTCATACCGTGGCTGCTCTTTTCCATCGGAGGGTTTTTCGTCGCCGGCCGGGTGCTGGCGGCCCTGAAGGGGCCCATCGAGCAGCTGGTCATCTTGACCCCAGGCGAGGGCTTCCTTATTCACCTGCGCTTGGGCATCTACATCGGCACGGCCCTGGCCTCGCCCATCATCCTTTATCAAGCAGTGGCCTTCGTGCAGCCGGCCTTGACCCGGGACGAGCGGCGGCAGCTGCTCCTGTCCCTGCCCGTGGCCTTCCTCCTGCTGGTGCTGGGCACGGCCTTCGGCTACTGGGTCATCCTGCCCTTCGTCCTGCGGTTTTTCCTCAGTTTCACCGGACCCGACCTGGTCCCGTTGATTTCCGTCAGCAGCTACGTGTCCTTTGTCGTCGGCACCGTGGCGCCCTTCGCCATCGTGTTCCAACTGCCGGTGGTCGTTTGGGTCACCTCCCGCCTGGGGGTCATCGACCACCACCTGCTGCAGCGCATCCGCCGCTGGGCTATATTCGTCATTTTCATAGTGGCCGCTTTCCTCACGCCTCCTGATGTGGTGTCCCAGGTGCTTATGGCGGTGCCCCTGCTGCTCCTGTACGAACTGAGCATCCTGCTGGCCCGGGTGGGCGCCCGGCAGCGGCAGCGGGACTTGGAACTTCTCGACAACGATGACGACACACCCTGAAAGTAGCTCCAGCCCTTGTGATATAATTTCGCACCGTACCGGCCCGGCGCCCGGCCGCGCCCCTCAAGCCGCAGCAGGCCCGGAGCCGGTGTGGAGGAGGGACCCTGGTTGGAAGTCTGGTTTTCCGAAAACCAAACGGATCACATGAGGATTTCCCTGCGGGTGCGGGAAATTCTCCATCATGAAAAGAGCCAGTACCAGGAAATCCTGGTGGTGGACACCTACGAGCTGGGTCGCACCCTGATCCTGGACGACATCCTGCAGACCAGCGAATTCGAGGAATTCACGTACCACGAAATGATGGCCCACGTGCCCATGTTCGCCCACCCCGACCCTAAGCGGGTGCTCATCGTCGGGGGCGGCGACGGCGGCGTCCTGCGGGAAGTGGTGCGCCACCCCACCGTCGCAGAAGCCCACCTGGTGGAAATCGACGAGCGGGTGCTGGCCGCCACCCGCAAGTACCTGCCCAGCATCAGCAGCGCCTTCGATCATCCCAAGGCCCGGGTCATCGTGACCGACGGCATCAAGCATGTGGCCGACAACCCCGACAGCTACGACATCATCATCGTCGACTCCACCGATCCCATGAAGCACGCCCTGGGCCTGTTCGGCGAGGACTTCCACCGGTCGGCCTTCCGCGCCCTCCGGGAGGGGGGCATCTACATTCAGCAGAGCGAGTCCCCCTTCTACACCCCCCATCTGGTAAGGCAGATTCAAGTTTCGTTGCATAAGCTCTTTCCCAAGGCCGGCCTGTACCTGGGCACGGTGCCCCTGTACCCCGGGGGGTTGTGGGCTTACAGCTACGGTGCCAAGGGCGCCTTCGACACCGTCG
Source organism: Sphingobacteriaceae bacterium (assembly GCA_035303785.1). Classification (GTDB taxonomy): domain Bacteria; phylum Bacillota; class Sulfobacillia; order Thermaerobacterales; family RSA17; genus DATGRI01. The sequence goes on along the minus strand of DATGRI010000064.1, from coordinate 3,783 downwards.
TTCCCGAGGAGCGGGTGGTAGAGCGGGGCTTCGCCCAGTTCGGCACCCGGTACTACACCCCGGCAGTCCATGCAGCGGCCTTCGCCTTGCCGCCCTTTGTGGCTGCCCTGCAGAGGCCTGAGGAATGACCGGCGGCCCATGGGGGCCCGCGGCGGGTCCCGGCAATACCGGCCCGGGCGGCCATGGGTCGACCGGCATCGGCCCGGGCGGGCGCTTCATGGCGACCGATGCCGCCTACGATGAGGCCCGGGTGGTGCTCTTGGGCGCCCCCTGGGACGCCACCGTCACCTACCGGCCCGGCGCCCGCTTCGGCCCCGGCCGCATCCGCGAGGCTTCCTACGGCCTTGAAGAGTATTCCATAACCTTGGACCGGTCGCTCCTGGACCTGGCCGTCCACGACGCCGGCGACTTGGACTTGCCCTTCGGCGCACCGGCAGCCGCCTTGGAGCAAATCCGCCGGGAGGTGGCCGCCATCGCCCGGGACGGCAAGGTGCCCGTCCTGCTGGGCGGCGAGCACCTGATCACCTTGGCCGCCGTCCAGGCCTTGGCCGAAGGGCCTGCCGGCCGGGACCTGGTGGTCATCCAGATGGACGCCCACGCCGACCTGCGGGACACTTACCAAGGGCAGGAACTGTCCCATGCCACCGTCATGCGCCGGGTCAGCCAGGTGGTAGGCCCCGGGCGGCTGGTGCAGCTGGGCATCCGCTCCGGCGACCGGGAAGAAGTGACCTTCGGCCGCCGCCACACCCGCTTTTGCACCCAGCGGGTCCTGGAGCCGCTGCAGGAGGTGCTGGCGGAACTGGGCGACGTGCCCCTGTACGTATCCATCGACATCGACGTGCTGGATCCCGCCTGGGCGCCGGGGACCGGCACTCCCGAGCCGGGGGGCATAGACCTGCACGAACTGCTGGCCGCCGTCTACGCCTTGAAAGGCCGCCACATCATCGGCGCCGACCTGGTGGAGGTGGCGCCCACCTTGGACCCCACCGAGCGCACGGTGGTCACGGCGGCGAAGATAATAAGAGAATTGCTGCTGTCCTGGTTTTGAAGTTTTGAAGTTGCTGACCATGACTTGAAAGGGCTGGGTGAGACGGTTGACGGTTCACCGCACGGGAGCAGGCGGAATCGAACAATACACCATCGGACAGGTGGAGGGGCAAATCGTCCGGGTGCTGGCCCAAGGGGCGGCCCGGGCCGTGGCGGCCGGCGCCCTGCCGGCGGAGGCCGCGGAGCAGCCGGTGGCCATCGAGGTGCCCCGGGACCGGAGCCACGGCGATTACGCCAGCAACCTGGCCATGACCTTGGCCCGCCCCGCCCGGCGCAACCCCCGGGAAATCGCTTCCATCTTGGTGGACCACATGGACACAGCCGGCACCTTTATTAAGGAAGTAACCATCGCCGGCCCCGGCTTCATCAACTTCACCCTGGACCCGGCCTGGCTCCACGGTGTGGTAGACGACGTTTTCCGCCTGGGCGACCAGTACGGCCGGGTAACCTTGGGCCAGGGGCAGCGGGTGCTGGTGGAATTCGTCAGCGCCAACCCCACGGGCCCCCTCAACGTGGTCAGCGCCCGTCACGCCGCCCTGGGGGACGCCCTGGCCAGCCTCCTGACGGCCGCGGGCTACCAGACCCACCGGGAATACTACGTCAACGACGCCGGCAACCAGATCCAAACCCTTGGCCTGGCTTTAGATATCCGCCTGCGCCAGCTCCAAGGCGAAGATGTGGAACTTCCCGAAGGGGCCTATCCCGGCGAGTACCTCATCGACCTGGCCCGCCGGGTGCTGGCGGGCGAGCCGGGGGCGCCGCCCGTGGACCAACTGCCCGCCGATGACGAAGCCCGCCGGGAGATCCTGGCCCGCTATGCCGTAGCCCACTTCGTGGCCGAGCACCGGGAAATGCTGGCCCGCTACGGGGTTCAGTTCGACCGTTGGTTCCACGAGAGCGAAGTGCGGGAAAGCGGCGGCGCCGAGGAAGTCATCCGGCGCCTCCAGGCCGCCGGCCACGTGTACCAGCAGGACGGCGCCCTATGGCTCCGCACCACCGACTTCGGCGACGATAAAGACCGGGTCCTCATGAAGAACGACGGCAGCTACACCTACCTGCTCCCCGACGTGGCCTACCATGTGAACAAATTGGAGCGGGGCTTCGATCTCCTCATCGACATCCTGGGCCGGGACCACTTCGGCTATCATGTGCGCCTGGAGGCTGCCCTGGCCGCCCTGGGCTGGGATCCCAAAGTATTGGAAGTGCTGTACCTGCAGATGGTCCACCTGGTGAGAGGCCAGGAGACGGTGCGCATGTCCAAGCGCCAAGGCCGCTACGTCACCATGGCCGAGTTCCTGGACGAGGTGAGTGTGGACGCCGCCCGCTATTTCTTCCTCATGCGCTCCGCCGACACCGAGATCGATTTCGACCTGGACCTGGCCAACCTCCAGAGCAACGACAACCCCGTCTACTACGTGCAGTACGCCCATGCCCGCATGGCCGGCATCCTGCGCCAGGCCCGGGAGCAAGGCGTGGCCCTGCCCGGCCGGCTAGACAGCCTGGCAGAAGTGAAGGACAAGGCCGGGGCCGATCTGTGGTCCCACCCCGCCGAGCAGGACCTGCTGCGCCTGCTGGCCGCCCTGCCCGGCGAGATCGCCGACGCCGCCCGCACCCGGGCGCCCCATCACCTGACCCGGTATGCCCACGACCTGGCCACTAACTTCCACCAGTTCTACACCCAGTGCCGGGTGCTGGGGGCCGAGGAGCACTTGGTGGGCGCCCGCCTGGCCTTGGTCCAGGCCACCCAGGTGGTGCTGCAGCGGGTCTTGGGCCTGCTGGGGGTCAGTGCCCCCGAGCGCATGTAAATCCGTTGACTGCCCCCCACCCCAGCCATACAATAAGACCCGGGCATACATTCCGACGTCGGACTGGAATAAAGGGCGTGTCCCCGCGACCGCCCTTTTTTTATAGGAGGAACGGTATGGCCGGCAGGTACATCTTCGTCACGGGTGGCGTCGTCTCAGGGTTGGGGAAGGGCATCACCGCCGCATCCATCGGCAGACTGCTGAAAGAGCGGGGCTTGACCGTAGCCATCCAGAAGATGGACCCCTACATCAACGTAGACCCGGGCACCATCAGCCCTCTCCAGCACGGGGAGATCTTCGTCACCGAAGACGGCGCCGAAACCGACTTGGACCTAGGCCATTACGAGCGCTTCATCGACGTGAACTTATCCCAGCAGAACAACTTCACCGCCGGCCGCATCTACCTCTCCGTCATCGAAAAGGAGCGGCGGGGCGAGTACCTGGGCAGCACCGTCCAGGTCATTCCCCACATCACCAACGAGATTAAAGACGCCATCCGCCAGGTGGGCGAAGCCGACCCCGGCATCGACGTAACCATCGTGGAGATCGGCGGCACCGTGGGCGACATCGAATCTTTGCCCTTCTTGGAAGCCATCCGCCAGCTGCGCATCGACCTGGGGCGTGACCGGGTGCTGTACATTCACGTAACGTTGATTCCATTCTTGGAGCCGGGCGGGGAGCCCAAGAGCAAGCCCACCCAGCACAGCGTGAAAGAACTGCGCAGCATCGGCATTCACCCCGACATCATCGTGGCCCGCAGCGCCCGGCCCCTGTCGGAAGAAATGCGGGCGAAAATCGCCCTCTTTTGCGATGTGGAAACCAGGGCCGTCATCCAAAACGTCGACACCGACAACATCTACGCCGTGCCCTTGGTGTTGGCACAGGAAGGCTTGGATGAAATCATCGTGGAGCGCCTGAAATTGCCCGGCCG
>DATGRI010000063.1 GCA_035303785.1 Sphingobacteriaceae bacterium | reverse complement strand
CACGTGTTACTCACCCGTCCGCCGCTAGGTCCATGCTCTTCCGCCCGAAGGCTTCCGAACATGCACCCCGCACGACTTGCATGTGTGAGGCACGCCGCCAGCGTTCGTCCTGAGCCAGGATCAAACTCTCCGTGTAGTCTTTTCAGACTGAGCAGCCGAAGCTGCCCACAGAAAGTTCGTCCGCTTGTTAACGGCCTGCCCGCCGAAAACAGCAGGCAGTTGTGCAAGGCTCCATCATGCTGTTCAGTTTTCAAGGTCCAGCCGAGCAGTACGCCCCCTAAGGGGCGCAACCGGACTCATATGCTAGCATCGCACCATTGTGGTGTCAAGCGGGCTGAAAAAAGAGTCCGCGGGTACTGCCAAAGGCAGCCCGTTGTAGGGGTAACGGGATTCGAACCCGTGTCTCCGCCTTGAGAGGGCGGTATCCTAGGCCTCTAGACGATACCCCCAAGTTTTTGCTGGGGAGCCAGGATTCGAACCTGGAATAACTGATCCAGAGTCAGTCGTGTTACCGTTACACTACTCCCCAGTGGGCTGGCATCCAAAGCAGGATGCGTCGACTATTTTAGCATGGGCCCGGCGGCCGTGCAATGCTTTAAGATGCTCCCGGGCCGCCGGCCCGTTCTTTAATGAAAGCGGCCGCCCGCTCCAGGCGGTCTACGCATGCTTCCCGGCCCAGGAGGGCCATGATTTCAAACAAGCTGGGGCCGACGGTGCGCCCCGTCAGGGCCAGCCGGGTGGGATGAAAGAGCCGCCCGGTGCCGATGCCCTGCTCTTGGCACAAATCCCGATAAACCTTTTCAATAGTTTCTTCATTAAAAGGAGTCAAATCCCGCAGCTTTTCCGCCGCCAGCAGCAGCAGCTCATCGGTGCCGGGCGGGTCAAACCGCTTGCGCACCCCTTCGGGATCGTACTCCTCCACGTCCCGGAAGAAGTATACGGAGTTGTCGGCCAGTTCCGCCAGGGTCCGCACCCGCTGCCGCACCGCGTCCACAATGCGGGGCAGGCGGGGATCCTCTTCCACGTCCAAGCCCTTTTCCTTGAACCAGGGGAGCGCCGCGGCCACGATCTCCTCCAGGGGCAGCAGGCGCAGGTACTGGCCGTTCATCCAGGCGAGCTTGTCCACGTCGTAGACGGCGGCGGTCCGGCTGACCCGCTCCAAGGAGAACAGGGACACCATCTCGTCCACCGGCATGATTTCCCGGTCGTCGCCGGGAGACCAGCCCAGCAGGGCCAGGTAATTGATGATGGCCTCGGGACGATACCCGGCCTGGCGGAACTCTTCCACCGCCACAGCGCCGTGGCGCTTGCTCAGCTTGGACCGGTCGGGCGCCAGGACCATGGGCACATGGGCGAAGGCCGGCGGCTCGTGGCCCAAGGCCTCGTAGGCCAAAATCTGCCGGGGCGTGTTGGACAAGTGCTCGTCGGCCCGGATCACGTGGGTGATGCCCATCAAATGGTCGTCCACCACCACGGCGAAGTTGTAGGTGGGGATGCCGTCCCGCCGCATAATGATGAAATCGTCGAAGGAATCCTGGGGGAAGGTTACGTCGCCGTGGATCAGGTCCTTCACCACCACTTCCCCCGAGTCCGGCGTCACCAGCCGCAGGGCGTAAGGGAGGCCCTCCCCTTCCTTGGCGGTCCGCTCCTCAGGCGTTAGGTTCCGGCAGGTGCCGGGATAGCGGAAAGACCGGCCCTGGCGCTGGGCCTCTTCCCGCTTGGCAGCCAGTTCTTCCGGCGTGCAGTAGCAGCGGTAGGCCCGGCCCGCTTCTTCCAGCCGCGCCGCCGCCTCCCGGTAGAGATCCAGGCGCTGGGATTGGAAATAGGGCCCCACCGGGCCGCCCACCTCGGGGCCTTCATCCCACTCCAACCCCAGCCAGCGCAAGGTTTCCAGCATGGGGGCCACCAGTTCCTCGCGGGAACGCTCCACATCGGTATCTTCAAAGCGCAGGATGAAGGCGCCGCCATGGCGGCGGGCAAAGAGCCAGTTGAACAACGCCGTGCGGGCACCGCCTACGTGGAGGTAGCCGGTGGGCGAAGGGGCGAACCGAACGCGAACTTTCCCGGGAGCCATACGAAACCTCCACCAAAAAAGTTCGGGACCGGCAGCGCCTGTCCCGGGAGACTCACGAGCAGTGTAACAAAGCCGCAGTTTAGACTGCAAGGAAGGATGTCATGGCCGCCAGCAGCACCAGGCCCGGGATGCCCAGGTAGCCGGCCAGCAGGGCGGAAACGGGGTTCAAAGCCAGGTGGAACCCCGCCAGGGAGCCCACCAGGTTGACTATCCACAGCATGGCGCCGCCCACCAGCAGGTGGTAGGCTGCGCTGCCCAGCGCCCGCACGGGCACGACGACCGTTCGTACCAATATATAAAGCACCAGCAGACCTACCGCATAAGGCAGGAGCATGCCTGCATCGAAACCCTCCACGATCCCGGTTCACCCCCCTTCCCCGGCATCGAGAGGCAGGCGGTTCACCACTGCCATGACGTCGGGGACGTAAAGGCCCTCGGCCTTGGCTTCCCTGATGAGGAATTCATAGCGCCGCTCCGCCGCCAACAGCATGTGCACCGCATGATCCACCAGGTCGGGATGCTCCACGCTTTCGAAATAGGCCCTGGCGGCCACCCACTCCCGATGGGCCTCTTCAATGCAGGCCAGCAGGCCCGGAACCCGGTCGCCGGCCCCATCTTCGTCGGCGTCGCGGCGGTGGGCTACCTTGTCCCATAAACGTCCTAGACGGTCCTTGAGCCTGTCCCGGCCGGTTTTCAGCACCGTGCTCGCCCCCTTGTTCACCAAAGGGTTTCCCCGGTGCCCTCAACCTATGCGGGGGACAGGCAGCCGATGAATGGCCTGTACCGGCCGGCTTTTCCGTTGGATTTTATGCAGGGGGGAGAACACTACATGTCGCGGCGGCCTTCCAAAGCCCGGGCCAGGGTGATCTCGTCGGCGTACTCCAAGTCGCCGCCTTCGGGCAGGCCCCGGGCGATGCGGGTCACCCTGATGCCCATGGGCTTCAGCAGGCGGGCCAAGTAGAGGGCTGTAGCCTCGCCTTCCACCGTGGGATTGGTGGCCAGGACCACTTCTTTCACGCTGTTGGCGCCCAGGCGCTCCAGCAGGCTCTTGATGGTCAGCTGGTCGGGGCCGATGCCCGCCATTGGGGAGATGGCGCCGTGGAGCACATGATAGCGCCCCCGGTAATCCCCCATGCGCTCGATGGCCCGGACGTCCCGGGGATGCTCCACCACCAGGATCTGCCCCGAGTCCCGCTCCGGATCGGCGCAGATGCGGCACGGGTCGTGCTCCTGGTCGGTAAAGTCGTGGCAAAGCGAGCAGTAGCGCAAGGATGTGCGCGCCTGCCAAAGGGCCTCCGCCAGGGCCCGCACCTGGTCCTTGGGCTGGGCCAGCAGGTGGAAGGCCAGGCGCTGGGCCGATTTGGGGCCGATGCCCGGCAGCCGCCCCAGCTCCGTGATGAGCCGGGCAATCCGCTCAGGATAAGTCATGCAGCATCAACCTTCAGAGCGCGGTCAACGGTCAAGGAAAGGGCAGGCCCGGCATGTTGGGCAGCTTAAGGCCTCCCGCCACCTTGGCCAATTCGGCCTGGGCCAGTTCCTGGGCCTTGCGCAGGGCGTCGTTTACCGCTGCGGCGATCATGTCCTGCACCATTTCCAAGTCGTCGGGGTCCACCGCCGCCGGATCCAATTCCACCTGGCGGATCTCCAGGCGGCCGGTGCACACCACCTTCACCACGCCGCCGCCGGCGGTGCCCGTCACCGTCATTTCCGCCAATTCTTCTTGAACCCGTTCCATGTCTTCCTGGAGCTTCTGGAACTGCCGCATCATGTTGCCGAAGTTCACCGGTCAACCCTCCTGATTGGTCAGGCCGTCCCCGGGGTCCAGGGACGGCTCCGGGTCCAGCAGTCTCGCCTCAAATATACGCAGCGCCTCTTGGATGGGGCTTTCACCGCCGGCGTCGCCCTCCGCGGGAACGCCCGGTGCGGGGCCACCATCGGCCGTGGCCGGCTCCGCCGCAGCGGCTGCCTTCCTCTTAGCCGCCCCATCCCCTTTGCCCTGCTCCGGCCGGGGCGCGACGGCGGCCGCCGCCTTTTTCTCCGGCGGGCCGGGGGAGCCGGCCTTGCCGGGAGCGATGGCAACATCCACCGTCAAGTTTACGTCGAAAACCTGCTGCAAAACTTGGGCCGCCAGTTCCCGGTATTGCCGGGCGTCGGCCATGCGCTGTCCCGCATAGTTGTCGGCGGGGTAGGCCACCACCAGGCGGGCCCCGTGGAGTTCCACCGGGGTCCCTTGCTCCAGGTAGACGCCGGCCAGCTTGTCTTTAGACCGGACCAAGCGGCAAATTTCATTCCATCGCGCCTGCACTTGGGCTACGTCCCGGAGGGGCTCCTCTTGCTGCGCCCCAGGCTGGACAGGCTCTTCAGGACGCTCCGGGGCTCTTGGGGCTGCGGGCCCCTCCTTGACAACGGCGTCGCTCCGGGCTTTGACGGCAGTGGCGCCGGCGGCCGCCCTGCCGCCGGAACCGCCGGCATGGAGCATGTTCAAAAAGTGGAGCCACGCCGACTCCAGCACGATGCGGCCGTCGGGAGCCCAGCGCATCACTTGATCCCGCTCCGACAGGTAGGTGATGGCCCGCAGCAGCAAGGGAGCAGGCAGCCGGGCGGCCTGGCGGGCCATGGGCTCTGCCAGGTCGGGGCTCACCACCACCAGTTCCCCGCCGGCGGACGGGCCCACGGTGCCTATGATCAGAAGGTTCCGCAGGTGGTCCACCCAGTCCCGCAGCAGCTGCCGGGGATCCCGGCCCCCCTGGACCAGGCGGTGGATGATGTTCAGACCTTGGGCCACATCGCCCGCCACGGCGGCCTCGGTCAGTTCCAGCAAAGTATCTTCGGAAGCGACCCCCAGGATGTTCATCAACATGGCCGCCGTGATGGGCCCGCCCCCGGCCATGGACCGGGCCTGGTCCAGCAGAGCCAGGGCGTCCCGCATGCCGCCCCGGGCATGGCGGGCCATCAGCACCAAGGCCTGCTCCTCCACCCGGCAATCCTCCCACTGGCAGATCTGCCTTAGGCGCCCGATGATTTCCTCGGGCGGCACCTGGTGAAAGTCGAACCGCTGGCAGCGGGACAAGATGGTGGCCGGCAGCTTCTGGGGATCGGTGGTGGCAAAGACAAACACGCAATGGGCGGGCGGATCCTCCAAGGTCTTCAGGAAGGCGTTGAAGGCCTCGTTGGTCAGCATGTGCACTTCATCAACGATGTACACCTTGAAGGGCGAGCGGGCCGGGGCGTAGCGGACCTTCTCCCGCAGGTCCCGGATTTCGTCGATGCCCCGGTTGGAGGCCGCGTCGATTTCCAGAACGTCCAGGTCGTGGCCCTCGGCGATGGCCGTGCAGCTTTCGCACTCATTGCACGGCTCGGCGCCGCCGGTCTCGGCCCGGTTCCTGCAGTTGATGGCTTTGGCCAGGATGCGGGCCACCGAAGTCTTGCCGGTGCCCCGGGGCCCCGCCAATAGGTAGGCGTGGCTCAGGCGGTTCTGGGTCAGGGCGTTGGTAAGGGTGCGCACCACATGGTCTTGCGCCACCACATCGGCAAAGGTCTGGGGCCGATATTTCCGGTACAAGGCGACATATGACACCCTAACCCCTCCATGGGGCGTCGTGTTCGGTGGCTGCCGGATGCGGATTCTGCGGGTAATGGGATGGGAAAATTGGCCGTGCACCCACCGTCGACGACTCCTTCCGGGCGTAACCCGTGCAGCTGGCTCCGGCCCGGCACCCCCGCGGCACACGAGAGGTCCCGCTTACCGCTGCTCCCTTCCGGGCCTGACGGGGTTCGCAGGTTCCCGTTGCGCGGGACCCGGCCTTCAACGCTGCTCACACGGGGCAGACCCCACAAGAAAGCCGCCTCAGGTGGGGGTTCGATCCCGCTATAGCGGATTGCGGGTACAGGGCACCGCTACCTCCCCATCTAGCACGGCCAAACTTGGTACAGCCCCTCGGTCCGATGGACCATGATATAACTAAGCGGCAGGTACCGAAAAGAACATCTGCGGAAGGGGTGGGATTTGAACCCACGGTGGGCGGAAGCCCACACGCGCTCTCCAGGCGCGCCGATTCAGCCAGACTCTCGCACCCTTCCCTGTTTACCGGCAAACTCCATGATAGCAGAGCCCCGGGACCGGGAGCAAGAAAGGGGGCGGGAACAAATCAAGCCCCTGGGGCGTCTTAAGTTGCGCACCGCTCATCAATGATCACCGCCCCACAGGGGGCGGAGGAGGGATACGTCTATGCTCCGTCAACGATGGTATCTCGGCAAGACAGCCCTGATCCTGCTGCTGGTCCTGACCCTGGCCGTGGCTGCCGCCTGCGGGTCCGGCTCGCCCGGCGACGAGACCGACGATCAGCAGGGCACTGACTTGCCCCAAGATGAACAGGGCGGCTTGGAATGGCGCATCCTCAACCAGGAGGATCTGACCGAGGAAATCGCCGCCTGGATCGATGATCGTAAAGAAGAAGTAGGCATCTTCCAAGAGATTTTCGATGACGAGACCGTCATCTTGGTCTCCTGGGGCGAGAAGCGCACCGCCGGCTACGCAGTGGCCGTGGAGGCCCTGGCGGAAGTGGAGCCCGGCCGCCTGCAGATTTACGTGGAATTGACGGAACCCGATGAAGAAGAGGATTCCACCGGCCAGGTGGTCACCTATCCCTACGCCGTGGTGGCTGTGACGCCGGCCCTGTACTACGAATTGGAACCCCTCTTCGCCGGGGCCTTGTTCCTCCAGAACAGCGCCTTCCGCATCGAGGAGCCGGAGATGTTCGCCGTCATCGACGACACCTTGCGGGTGAAGGGCACCGCCCGGGTTTTTGAAGCCATGTTCATGGTCTACCTGGAAGACGGCCACCTGGTCTTGGCGGAAATGCCGGTCATGGCCGATGCCGGCGCTCCCGAATGGGGCGCCTTCGAGGTGGAGGTGCCCTTGGAGACGGTGCCCACCAGCCCCAGCGGCATCCTCATGATCTATGAGTCCAGCGCCAAGGACGGCAGCCCGGTGAACGTACTGACCATTCCCGTACGCTTCGCCAATTGGGAATGAACCGGTAAAGACCCTTCGCAAACAACAGCGGCCATGGAAAAGGCAGCGCCCGGGAGCGCTGCCTTTTCCATCGGCATGTCGGTGAAACCTTTGCCTCTTGCGGAGGGGGTGGGATTCGAACCCACGGTAGGCTCACGCCTACAACGGTTTTCGAGACCGCCCCGTTCAGCCGGACTCCGGCACCCCTCCAGTTACGTTATAAACGGCGCTCATGAAAAAAGCGCCGCAAAAGCTGGCCGCAAGCTTCAGCCAGGACACCCCCTTGAACTTCCACCCGGTGGTTGAGGCGGGGGTCCTGGAGGATGTTCATGACGCTCCCGGCGGCGCCGCTCTTAGGATCGTAGGCGCCGAAAACCAAACGCTCCACCCTGGCCAGAACCATGGCGCCGGCGCACATGGGGCACGGCTCCAAGGTGACGTACAAGGTGGTCCCGCCCAGGTGCCAGCGGCCCAAATTCCGGCCGGCATCCCGGAGGGCCAGAATCTCCGCGTGGGCCGTCGGGTCGCCGTCCCGCTCCCGGCGGTTGGCTCCCCGCCCGATCACCCGGCCTTCAGTCACCACCACCGCCCCCACGGGCACGTCGCCGTGGGCGGCCGCTTCTTCGGCCAAGGCCAGGGCAAGCCCCATGAACTCCTCGTCTTTGCCGGCTTGCAAATCCATCGTGTGCGCCCGGGAGGACTCGAACCCCCGACGCAGGGTTTAGGAAACCCTCGCTCTATCCACCTGAGCTACGGGCGCTTGGCCGGTGTTTCGCCGGCACCGAAAATTATAGCAGACCCGGGCCCCGCCCCTCAAAGGTCCGAGGCGGCCCGGTCGAAGTAAATCAATCCCATGGGCTTTTCTTGGATGAACTGGTCGCGGGTGCCCTCCCAAACCAGCTGCCCGGCGCCCAAGGCGTAGATCTTGTCGGCCACCTGCAGGACGGCGTCCAGTTGGTGCTCCGCCAGCAGCAGGCCCACGCCCCGACTTTTTACTTCATTAATGATGGAAATCATTTCGTCGGTCGCCTCGGGGCTCAAGTTGGTGAAGGGCTCGTCCACCAGGAGCAGGCGGGGCTTGGCCATCAAGGCCCTGGCCATAACCAGCAGCTGCCGCTGGCCGCCGCTGAGATCGCCGGCCAGCCGGTGCTGCAGTTCTTGCAGGCGGGGAAACATGGTGAAGGTGTTTTCCAGGCGGCGCCTTACCTCCGCCCGGTCGGTGCACAAGTAGGCGCCCGCCAGCAGGTTGTCCCGCACCGTCATGTCGGTGGCCACCCGGCCCCGGTCGGGTGCCCAGGCCACCCCCAGCCGGGCCCGCTGGTGGGGCGGCAGGAACTCCATGCGCCGGCCGGCCAAGGTGATGGTCCCCGCCTTGATCCGCACCAGGCCGGCTACGGCCTTAATCAGCGTGCTCTTGCCCGAGCCGTTGGGCCCGATGAGCACCGCGCACTGCCCTGCCTCCACGGTGATGCTCACGTGGGACAAGGCTTTGACGGCCCGGAAATGGACCGATAAGTCTTCCACAACCAGCAGCGGTTCTGCCATGGTCAGGTTCGCTGTCCCTCGACAAAGGCCAAGGTGTCCTGGGCCGGCCCGCTGAAGGCCTCCCGGCCGTCCTTCAGGAACAGCACCCGGTCCGCCAGGGCGGCCAAGATGTCGAATCGGTGGGACACGATGATCATGGTAAGGCCTTCTTGCTTCAAGCCTTCCAGGAGAGCCAGCAGATCCTTCTCCTCCCGGGCGCTCAGGGCGGCGAAGGGCTCATCCAGGATGAGCAGCTCCGGGTCGGTGGCCAGAGCCCTGGCGATCTCCAGGCGTCGCAGGCACCCGGACGACAGGCGCCCTGCCGGGATGTCCCGCTGCTTCACCAGGCGGGTCTTCTCCAGGACCCCGGCGATCTTCCCCTCCAGGTCCCGGTGGGAGCCCTTGACCGCCCGGCTGTTAAGGGCCGCCAGGAGCACGTTTTCGTAGGCGCTCATCTCCGGGATGTTCCGGGCATGCTGGAAGGTGCGGGCCATCCCCATCCTCACCCGCTGGTGGGGCTTCATTTTGGTGATGCGCCGGCCCCTGAAATAGACCTCGCCGCTTTCGGGATGGAGAACCCCGCTGATGATGTTGATCAAGGTCGTCTTCCCCGAGCCGTTGGGCCCGGTGATGCCCAGGACCTCGCCGGGCTTCACGCCGAAGCTGATGTCCTCCAGGGCGAAATGGGTGCCGAAGTGAATCGACACCTTTTCCGCCCGCAACAGGTATTCCCGTTGGTCGCTCATGTTCAGGAACCGCCTTTCCGCGATCCTACAGGGACCGCAAGCGAATCAGCACCAGCAGGGCCAGGGCGTAGACCAACTGCTGGTAATGGGGATCCACCCAAAGCCACGAGAAAACGGCTGTGCTCAAATAGGCTACCATGGCCGGGCCGATGATGCTTCCCCGGCCGCCGATGACGGCCAGCACCATGGCGCTGAAGCTGAACTGCAGCGCCAGCAGCGACGGCGTCACCCTGCCTACGTACTGGCCCCAAAAGACGCCCACCAGGCCGGCGGCGCCGGCCGCTACGGCAAAGCCCAGCAAGCGGTACAGGGTCGTATTGATGCCTGCGGCTTCCGCCGACAATATGTCCCGGCCCGCCGCCCTCAACTGCAATCCCAGCCGGGACCTGGCCATCAGGTACAGGCCGGCCACCAGGCCCACCAGCAGCAGGGCCGAGAGGAAATAGGCCGTGGTGAAAAACCCTTCGGCGCTGCGAGGCAAAATCTGCAGCAGGGGAATGCCCCCTTCGCCGCCGATGGCATAGCCCTGCTCGCTGAGGAACCCTATGGCCAGGACCGATTCGTGGGCAATTTCCGCCAGGGCCAAGGTGGCCAAGATCAGGAAGGGGCCCGACACCCGCAGGCTGAGGAGCCCCGCCACCAAGCCGGCGATGGCGGCAAACACCAGCCCCAGGAGCATGCCCAGCCAGGGATTGACGCCCGCCAGCCCCGCCAGGGCGGCCACGTAGCCCGCCCCGCCCAGGAACAAGGCCTGACCGCCCGACAACTGGCCCACCGGCCCCGCCAGGAAATCCCACGTGGCTACGAAGGCCGCCGTCAGGTTGGCCATGATCAGGGCGTTGAGCCAAAACTGGTTGGTCACGAACAGGGGCACCAGGAAGATGCCGATGGCCAGCAGCACTGCCGCCGCCGTGCCGGCGATGCGCCTCCCCGTTCTGAACAAGGGGTATGTCGTACTCTCCATTATGCCGGCCTCCCCTACACCGGCGGCCTCACGGGCCGGATCCCTTTTCGGGGCGGCCCCGGCGCCTCAACGGTCCCGCCGCAGCAGGGCGCCGTACAGGCCCGTGGGCCGCAGGGCCAGGGCGATGACGATGATGGCCAAGGACAAGATGTAAACCAGGGCCGGGCTCAAGTAGAACCCTACCAGGGAACTGATGATCCCCAACGCCAAGCCCGCCACCAAGGCGCCGTGGATGTTGCCCATGCCGCCCACGATGACCACCGCCAGGCCGATGACCATGGGCATGCGGCCCATGGTGCTGTGGATGGTCAGCAAGGGAGCCATCAGGCTGCCGGCCACGGCGGCCAGGGCCCCGGCGCCGCCGAAGGTCAGCATGTGCAGCCGCCCCACGTCGATGCCGACGGTCTCGGCCACTTCGGCGTCGTGGGCCGCAAAGCGGAGGGCGCGCCCGCTGCGGGTCTTGAGAAAGACAAACAGGAGACCCATGAGCAGCAGGGCTATCAAGCCCACGTAGGCCTCCTGCAGGTTGATCCGGACGCCCCCCACCCTGATGACGGGCAGCGTGGTCCGCAAGTAGTAGTGGAGCGGGCTCCAAATAATAATGAAGATGCTTTCCATCAACATACCCAGGCCCAGGGTGGCCACGGCCACCGTCGTCCGGCGGTGGCGCAGCGGGCCGATGACCAGCCGGTAGGCGAGGAGGGCTACGAAGAACACCACCCCGCCTACCGGCAGCCACGAATACAACGGTGACCAGCCCCAAGTCGTGTACAAGGTATAGGTCAGGTAGGCGCCCAGGGTGAAGAAGGAGCCGTGGGCCAGGTTGACCACTTTCAGGTTGCCAAGGATCAAGGCCAAGCCCGACGCTACCACTGCGTAGATGGCACCTTGGGACAGCCCGCTGACCAGGGCTTGGACAAAAACCAGCATTTACGTATTACCTGGGCCAAACCCTTTGACTAGTTTCGGGAGCCAGCCACTGGACCACCACACCGCTCAGGTCCGAACCGGCCTCCCAGGGCGGCTGGTGATCGGGCCCGAAGGTATACGTCCCGGCCAGCCCCTGGAATTCACCCTCCGCCAAGGCCTCCGCCAGGGCATCGGGGGTCACCTCATCCACCCGGCGCATGGCCTCCACGGCAATCATGATGCTGTCGTGGGTCAATACGTCGGTGTAACCCACCAAGGGGTACCCGTACTCCTCCTTGAACCGCTGGAAGTATTCGTCCGTCGGGCCGTCGTCGCCCATCCAGGAAGCCGCCTGGAAGTACACTTCCTCCAGGGGCTGGATGGTGGCTGCGGCCCGCTCATCACCCATCTGGCCGCCCACGGAGAAGATGGGCACTTCCAAGCCGGCCTGCCGGATGCGCTTCGCCAGTTCCACGGCATTTTGGCCCGGGTCGCCCAAAACCACGATGCCGGGCTGGGTGTCCTGGATCTGCTGGATGATGGGGTCAAAGACCGGCTGGCTGGGGGAATAGAACCCATCCTCAAAGGCCTGGGGCACGTTGTGCTCCGCCAGGTACCTGGCCAACTCCTCGGCGAACTCTTGATTCCAGCGGATGTTGGCCCCCACGTACCCGTAGCTGCTCACATCCCGGCTGAGGATGAAGTCGCCCATCATCTGGGCCCACTGGGTGATGTTGTAGCCTACCCGGAAGACGTGCCGGTACCGCTCCGGGTCCTGCTCGATGCGGGCATTAACTTCATTGGAGGCCGAAGTGGGGATGATCAAGGGTATGCCCCGGTCGGCCGCCACTTCCATGATCTCTACCGTTTCTTCGCTTAGATAGGCGCCCACCAGCAGGTCCACCTGCTCCTGGTCGATGAGGCGCAGGGCCTGGTTCCGGGCTTCGTTGGCCGTCCCCTGGCTGTCGCCGGCCACGAAGGTCACCGGCCTGCCGTTGATGCCGCCGGCCTCGTTCACATCCGCCAGCAGCAGGTTGAAAATGTCCACCTTCAGCTTGCCCACGCTGGCAAAAGGACCGCTGAAGGGGCTCAACACGCCGATCTTGATGGGCTCTCCGTCTGCAGCCCCGGTTTCGTCGTCATCGCCTTGCTGCTGGCCTGCGCCGCCACCGCAGGCAGCCAGGACAATGGCCGCCGCCATGACCAAGGCCAACAGCCAAAACCTCGATAAAAACCGAGAACGCTTCGTGCCTACCCGTCGCAACTCACCACACCTCCAACAAAGATCCGTTCGGCCGGTGGGCCGCCGGGCTCGGAGGCCGCTTCCGGCATGACGCCTATATAAGTAGTAGAAATCCAATTTTCTGGCCGGCATTATATGGCCCGGCCCATCCGAGGGTAAAGCCATATTTCGTGAGCGGCAAAGGTTTCCCCTTCAATGGTATGAACAGGCCTCTTTAGGTTCAATGGAGGATTCTAGCGGTTGCCATTAAGGTTGCACCCAGCTCCCTCCGCCATCTAATATTTCAAGAATAGAGTAGTTCGGGCCTCGAAACCCTTTGCATTCCTTTGCCGGCAGCCTCGGCCCGGTATGGGCATGGCTCCGGGCTTCTCCGGCCTCTGTGGAAAGGGTGTGGGCCGGCCAGGCATGCAGGCTAAACTCAGGAAAGTGGCTTATTTCCACCGACTGACCGGCAATACAGCAGGTTAAGCCCACGGGCTGGGCTAAATCCGGGGAATTTTCCCCGATCCGGCGCCGATGCCACTGAAATAAGCCTCCTATCTGGGCTTGGGGGTCCGTTGAAAGGCCCGGCAACAGGGAAATTAGCACAGTTCCTGTGCTTGCACGGCCGGCCAGGCCAATGGGGCAACCGGTTGATCCGGGAAGCGAAGCCGGGAAACGGATCTCCGGCGGCCCCCGAGGCCGCTCGTGGTGATTCGAGGGCCTGACAGCCTTGGGCTACGATTTCAGGCGGGCACGGCCGTTGGATTCTGGGATTCCCTGTCTGCATTGGCTGCTGCGCCCGGTGCCCCCGAGAAGATAAAAATTGTACCGCTAAAGGGCCTCTTTCTACCGTTTGCCGGAAAGGAATTCCCTCCGGCGGCAAAACTCCTTAATATCAGAATTAGAGATGGCATTTTCATCTCTTTCTTTCTATTGGGGGTGGTCGCGGACCCACTTATCGGTATTTTGGGGGAAACCTAGTGTTCCAGTTCTGGGAGGTGAAGCTTTTTGGCTCAACAGCAAGGTAGCGGCCAGGCGTGGCTGGTCGTCATGGCAGGTACGGCCGTCAACCTGTGCTTGGGCGTGTTGTACGCCTGGAGCGTTTTCGCCCAAGGTCTGCAGAACGACTTGGGCTATACCGCGACCCAGACGTCTCTGCCCTACAGTGTGGCGGTTATCCTCTTCGCCCTCTTCATGGTTCCCGCAGGTATTCTGCTGGACCGTGCAGGGCCCCGTCTCGTCATCTTTGTTTCCGGCATCCTCATCGGTGTTGGGTTCATCATCGCAGGCATGTCCTTGAGCGTCCCCGCCCTGGTCATCGGCTTCGGTGTGCTGGGCGGTGCCGCCATGGGCTTCGGCTACGCCGCGCCGACCCCCTCGGCCGTTAAGTGGTTCAAGCCCCACATGAAGGGCTTGATCACAGGTCTGGTCGTGTCGGGTTACGGCTTGGCCGCAGTATACGTCTCGCCCTTGGCCAACTACCTCATTCGGAACTTCGGTGTGGCCAATGCCTTCTACTATCTGGGCGCCTTCTTCACCATCACCTTGGTCGTCCTTTCCTTCATCGTGAAGGAGCCGCCCGCCGGCTGGGAGCCTGTCGGTGGCGAGCCGCCGGCGCCTAAGGCTACTGCCGGCAAGCCTGCTCCTGCTCCCGCCGCCAAGCGGGATTTCACCCCCGGCGAGATGTTGGGGACCTGGCAGTTCTGGTCCCTGTGGCTCATGTACGCCTTCTCGGCGTCGGCCGGCTTGATGATGATCGGTCACGTGGCCAGGATCGCCCAGATTCAGGGCGGGCTGGAGACCGGCTTCCTCTTTGCCGCTCTGCTGGCCATCGGTAACGCCGGCGGCCGTATCATTACCGGTGTCCTGTCCGATAAGATCGGTCGTACCGCCACCATGATCCTGGTCTTCGTCATCCAGGCCATCAACATGTTCGCCTACGCCTCCTACCGGAGCGCTGCGACCCTCACCCTGGGCGCCATCATCACCGGTGCCGCCTACGGTGCGTTGCTGGCTCTGTTCCCGGCCACCACTTGGGACTGGTTCGGTCTCAAGAGCGCCGGCGTCAACTACGGTCTCGTCTTCACCGCCTGGGGCGTCGGCGGTTTCTTCGGTCCCCTGATGGCGGGCCGCATCATCGACGCTACCGGCGGCTACGAGCGGGCCTACATCGTGTCCGCCATTCTGCTGCTGGTTGCCACCGGCTTGGCCTTGATCACCAAGGCACCAAGAGCGGTAGAAACACCAGCGGCGGCTGCAGCCGACGCGTAGCCCCCTTACCACCCTTATCGATACCGAAGTGGGACCACGATAACCCCAAGAAGAAGGACTCCGCCCGGTGGGGCGGAGTCCTTCTTTTATGGTCGTTGGTAGTGGTGCGGCCGGCCTTCCCTTTTCGTGCCGCCGGGCCGCCGGCTGCGTTGCCCGTAAGGTTTCGTCCTCTCTTACTGGCCGCCCTGGGGCCCCATGATGTCCGAGGGCCGGGGCCGGTTTTGGAACATGGGCCCGCTGGTAACCTCGTGCTCCTGCAGGAAGTCGTTGAAGTCATCCACGTCCACGATGTTGATGGCCCGCAGATAGTTGACCAAGCCTTCCAGCAAAATAAGGGCCGAGTCGGCCTTGCGAATGGCTTCCTCCAGCCTGGGATCGGTGGCTCCCGCCCCTTGTTCCTGGCTCATGGCTATACCTCCCCGTCTTAGTTTGCCGATGGAACCGTTCCGCCAATAGAAAGGGGAGGCGTTCCCAGCCACGGGACCCGCCTCCCCAGAACCCATCCTTATTCCAGCAGGACAGGCTGCCCGAACTGCTCCCTAGGTGCAGTCGAGGCTCGCCGCAAGGGCATCAGTCCGAAGCCTCTTGCTTGGCCTTTTCCCGATCCCGCAGGATGCGCCGCAAGATCTTGCCCGTGGGCGTCCGCGGGATTTGCTCAATCACCTCGAAGGCCCTGGGCAGCTTGTAGATGGCGATGCGGCCCTTGAGGAACTCCAGGATCTCCTCGGCCAGTTCGTCGCTCCAGGTGAAGCCTTCCTTGAGCGTGACGTAGGCCTTGACAACTTCGCCCCGCAGTTCATCGGGCACGCCGATGACACCGCAGTCAAGGACGGCAGGATGCTGCATGAGGGCTTCTTCGATTTCTTCCGGACCGACCCGGTAGCCGGAGGTCTTGATCATCTCGCTGGCCCGGGAGACGAACCAGAAGTAGCCGTCCTCGTCCATGGTGACCACGTCGCCGGTCTGGCACCAGCCGTTGCGCACCGCTTGCTTCTGCTCTTCCAGCAGGCGGTTGTCGTCCTCGTAGGGACGCCAGTACAGGGTGCCGGTCGGCCCACGGGCCTGCAGATACCCTTCGGTGTTGGGCGGCACTTCGTTGCCCTCGTCGTCCACGACCCGGGCTTCGTAGCCGGGGACCACCTGGCCCATGGAGCCGCCCTTGGCCTTCAGGTTCACCGCGTTGGTGATGAAGACGTACATCATCTCCGTGGTGCCCAGGCCCTCGTAGATCTCCAGGCCGAAGCGGTCCTTCCAGGCCTTGAAGGTCTCCTCGCCGAGGGCCTCGCCGCCGCCGGTGCACATGCGCAGGGAGCTGAGGTCGTACTTCTTCTCAGCATCGGGGATGCGCAGCATCTGGCGGTAGGCCGTGGGCAGGATGGAGGTGATGGTCATACGGTGGTTCTGGATGTTCTCAAACATCTGCTCCGGCGTGAACCGTGCGATCAGCGAGGCGCCGGCGCCGTAGCGGTAGGGGATGATGCCCGCGGTGGCATAGCCGGCCGCGAAGGCCAGGGGTGCGGGACCGCCCACCACGTCGTCCTCGGTGATGCGCCAGCAATACTTGCCGTAGCCGTCGGCCACCAGAATGGGATCTTCCACGAACTTGACGGTGCCCTTGGGCATGCCCGTGGTGCCGGAGGTGTACAGCAGGAGGGCTACATCCAGGCGGTTCCGCAGGACGGGCTCCAGCTTGTCGGAGCCTTGATTGAGGAAGTCGGTCCAAGGAATGAAGCCCTGGCTCCGGATTTCATCGGGGTTGCCGCCAATGACCACCACATGGGTTACCGTCTGGAAGTTGGGCCGGGCCTTGGCCACGGGCTCCAGCAAGGGAGCGAAGACGAAGATGACCTTGGCCTCGCAGTTGTTGGCCACATAGGCGACTTCCTTCTCCGCCAGCATGGGCGACGTGGGCACGCTCACGCCGCCGATCTTCAAGATGGCGAAGTTGGCAATCACTGCCTCGGGAATGTTGGGGCAGCGGATCATGACCCGGTCGGGGGACTCCACCCCGATGCCCTGGAGGGCGCTGCCGATGCGGTTCACCTGCTCCACCAGTTCGTTGTAGGTGATCCGCTTGTCGTCCACGTAGATGGCGACCCTGTCGCCCCGCCCCAGCTCTAGATTGCGGTCCAATATCTCCGCCGTGACGTTCAGCTTGTCGGGGATGTTTTGGTACTCAGGCAGGGTGTAGAGCTTGTCGGGCCATAACTCGCGAGGCGGCAGATAACTTTCGGGAATAGGTAGACCTGCCATCCCTTCAGCCTCCTTAACTGCGTCTCAGGCTGCCTTGGGCAGGGAGAAGCAGGGCCCCGGCCCAGCCGGGAAACCCTGCTCTCTCCTCTTCCTCGATTACTGGGATTGCCCCAGGGAAATCAGTCGGTCTCTTCTTGGGCCTGCTCATAGAGCGGGCATTCATGCTCCTTCATCCAAACCATGCCGCCCAAGGGGACCATTTCATGGAACGGCCACTGGCGCTTCTTGCAATAGCCCAAGAAGGCCTTTTGCACGACCGGGTCCAAGGCGGGTGCGAAGTGGGCACAGCTCAGGCACTGGACATTTTCTTGTGCTGCCATGCAAATATTCCTCCTTATTCAAAGGTACCGGGCAGATTCAGATCGTCCACGGACACCCGACGTTCCAGGGGAACTCGAAGTACTCGTCCTCGCCCATGTACTCGGCCAGGTGCACTCGGATTTCCCCCAGGTAGCGGAAGTCCTCGTCGAACTCGAAGGCGATCACTGCCCGGTCCTGGCCATCGAAGTAGCGCACGGCATATACGCCTTCATCCGCCAGGTGGAACGCATCGACGGGTTGGACGTCTTCGGTCACGAGACCCAGGCTGTTCATCAGGTCCCAGAGGGTGTAGGTCTGCCCTTTGATTTCGAGGGTTTCTGCTCCATCACCAAGCCCGCCGAAGCGTTGCTCCATCTTGTCTCTGTTGCGAGTGACCACAGATAATACCTCCCTCTCTTGGGCCCTGACGAGTCCTAGCCGCGGCGGTCTCATCGGAGCCGCCTGGGCCCTCTACCCATCGGTATGCCGAGTGGTGAGTTGCTGGCTACTCCCCTTCACCCGTGACGATGAAGCGGGGCTTGCTGCCGATCAGCTCATCAGGCCGCAGCGGCCGCCCGCTGATCAGGTTGCCGCGAATGTTGCGGGTGATGGGAGTGGGCTTGCCGTAGAAGTCCTTCCGAGCCCGGGGGCCGGGACGAGTCTTGCCAGGGCCCTCGATGGGCTGGAAGTCGGGCGTTTCAGCGAAGCCCGGCAACAGGTCTACTTCACCTTGAGTTTCCGTCGGACCGTCCACCAACTGGCCGTTGCGCTTCTTGATGTAGAACACGGTATCGCACCCGGCGCACTTGGTGTTACCCTCGAAGTTCCAGAATGCATACGGATCAAGGTAGTTGATCGTCTTGCACTTAGGGCACTCGAGCATTTATTCAAAATCCCCCTTTACCCGGACCTGGCCGGTTAGTCGCAAATGCAATCCTGGCCGGCAAGGTGGGAAATGGGAGGGGGTATTAAATAACCCCCTCCTCCTCCCACTGAGCGATCTGGTCAGGGCTGTAGCCCAGCAAGTTCTGGTAGACCGACTCGTTGTCCATGCCGACGGGCTTCAGCAGCCACTTGACCCGCGGCGGGGTCTCGGACATCAGCAGGGGCGGACCCTGGACCAGCATTTCGCCGAAGACGGGATCCTGCATCCAGCGGATGGTGCCCCGCATGTGGTAGTGGGGATGCTCCGCCACTTCCTTGGAGTTCCAGACGGGCTGGTTGACGATGCCGGCCTCGTCGAGAATGGCCTGGACGTCTTCCTTGGTCTTGTCCTTGGTCCACTTCTCGATCTCGGTATAGATCTCGATCTGGCTTTCGGCCTTGACCCGGTCGGCATGGGTCGGGTACTTGTCGCGCAGATCGGGACGGTTCATCACAGCGCAGAGCTTCTCCCAATCCTCATCGGTGTGGGCGGAGATGAGGATGTAGCCTTCCTCGTTCTCCTGCGGGTTCTCCGAATCGGGGTAGGAGGACAGACCGCACTGGACGATGCCGTGGACGCACAGCTGGGTATCCCAGTTGCCCCAGCGCTGGCGGACGACGCCGAAGGCCTTGTAGAGGGGCAGGGAGTACTCCAGCATCCGGGCAACGCCGTGCACCTGGGAGATTTCGATGAAGGTGCCGCCGCCGCCCTCGGTCTCCCGGCGATACAGAGCAGCCAGGATGTTCATTACACCCATCATGCCTCCCCAGTAGTCGGCGAGCCAGATGGTGTGCTTGGAGGGGGTGCCGCCCAGGAACTCGGGGTGGCCGGTGATGCCGAAGGCACCGCCCTGGGCCTGACCCAGAATGTCGTAGGACGCCCGCACACGACCGGGGCCCCAACCGCCGAAGCCGCCCATCCAGCAATAGATCAGGTTGGGGTTGTGGGACATCATCTGGCGGGGACCGATGCCCCAGCGGTCGAAGGTGCCGGGCCGGTAGTTCTCGATCATGATGTCCGCCTTGGTGGCGAAGCGGCGGAAGATCTCCTTGGCCTCTTCCTTATGGAAGTCCAAGGTGACGTGGTACTTGTTGAAGTTGGCGCCGACGAAGCCGAAGCCCGTGCCCCGGTCGGGCATCCAGCGCGACAGGGGGTATAGGGAGCGCTCGTTCCACGGCGTGGTGTGCCGCATGGGCTCGCCGCGGCGCGGCATCTCGAACTTGATGACCTCGGCGCCCAACTCAGCCAGGTAGCTGCCGCAGCTGGGACCCAGGATGTACTGGGTGCAGTCGATG
Organism: Sphingobacteriaceae bacterium; assembly: GCA_035303785.1. Lineage (GTDB taxonomy): Bacteria > Bacillota > Sulfobacillia > Thermaerobacterales > RSA17 > DATGRI01. The sequence goes on along the minus strand of DATGRI010000063.1, from coordinate 40,949 downwards.
ACCCGGTAACCCTTGAGAGGTTCGGGCTTCTCGAAGACCTTTTCGGGATCGAAGACCTCGCGGCAATACTCCTCGAAGGACAGGGACATCAGGTCCTTTTCGGTAGTCGCCATCAGATAACCCCCTCTGCTTGCAGTTGCTTCAGGTCTTGGGCGTTCAGACCCAGGAGGTACAGGTAGACTTCCTCATTGTCGTACCCGACGGGACGCCCGATCCACTTGAGCCGGCTGGGAGCATAGCTCTCCAGGCAGGGCGTGGTGCCGTACAGGATCTCGCCGTAGAGCCGGTCCTTGAACAGGTCAAGGAAGCCGCGATACTTGAAGTGGGGGTATTCGGCCACCTCGTCGATGGTGGTTACACCACCCGACGCCACCTGTTCCTTCAGAAGCTCTACTTCCGCCTCGGCGCGGGTCTTGTCCTTAAGCCACTCGCTGAGCAGCGTGGACGCCTTCACGTTGGCGGCGTGGTCCAAGCGGTCGGTAACTTCCTTCAGCTTGGGGTCTTCCACGACCAGTTGCTCGACCTCGGGGCGCTCCTTGCCGACGGTGCCCCAGATCCGGTACCACAGACGGTCGTGGCCGCCACCGATCATCATGTAGCCGTCCTTGGCCGGGTTTACGGAGTAGATGTTGATGGCCAAGTCCCAGTTGCCGTAGCGGGGCCGGATGCTGCCGTCCATCCCGTACCAGACCCAGGTGTAGTCCAGAATCCGGATGATGGACTCGGCGGCGGTGGCTTCGATGAACTGGCCACGGCCGGAGACCTTGTCGCGGTAGAAGAGGGCGGTCAGAATGCCGATGGCCGCCACGGTGCCGCCGACGTAGTCGGCCATCCACATGGCGGAGCGTACGGGCCGGCCGCCGAATTCCTTGGGCTGACCGGTGCCGTGGACGAAGCCGCAGGCAGCCTGCCCAACAGGCTCGAGCATGCCGGGCTTATCCTTGAGGGGACCCCACTGGCCCCGCTGGCCGACCCAGGCATAAACGAGACGCGGGTTGATCTGGGAAAGCTGACGATAGCCGATGCCCTTGGCATCGAAGTCGCCGGGGGGCGCGTTCTCAATGATGACATCCACGTGACGGGCAAGGTTGCGCAGGATCTCGCGGCCCCGCTCGGTTTCCAGGTTGAGGGTGATGGACCGCTTGTTGCGCATCTCGTGGAGGAAGAGCCCGCCTACCTTTTCGCCCCGCTCGCTGTCGGTGAACATGTACTCTTCGCGGCCGAAGGGCGTGAGCTTCCGCGCGGGATCGCCCCCGACGGGCTCCACCTGAATGACGTCGGCGCCCATCTCAGCCAGCTGGGAAGAAGCCCAGTGACCGATCATCATGCCGGTGGTCAGGTCCAGCACGCGAATTCGGGACAGGTTCTCGGGCTTATCGAAGTTGTACTTCTGGTGGAGATTCTCTTCAAGCCAGATAGGATACTCTTTGGCCGCGTCGCTGAGGCCGGCGTAGACCTCGTCGCGAGTGGGAATCGGGACCGCAGGCCACGGGACCGGATGTGTACCGAGGTTTTTTTCGGTCATTGCCATAGATTCAATCCCCCATTCTCCTCAAGTAAATTCCCGCAGGGGAACCCGCGCGACGATACGGAACACAACTATGAAAATCTTTTCCCTTTAAGCTGCGGCAGGCACCCCCTTTCTGTTGTTTCGGTCAGCGGCTCCACCTGCTGGCCTTATTGCCCGGCATAACGATATGTCGGCTGGGTCGGGCGCTATGCGGCTGTGCTGCTGGCGCCGGGCCGGCTCCGGTGACCGAGGCCTTGCCTTCGCCGGCGCGCCTGCTGGGCGCAAGCCATGGCAAGAGTGAGTTTCGCCCGTAAATGGGCCCTGGCCTCGCCGGGCCGCTATAAAATTTTTCTCGGCTGAACGTGCTCTAGGCACATAAATATGCCGGCGACACGTGTTGACGTGGTCAACCGCTCGCCATCGGTCAACGCGCAGTGTGGGAGGGGCCGCTGCCTTCGGATTCAGGCACTGAAATTGGAGACAAGCCCCTTTTCTTACTCACAATGTAATGGGGAGCGCCTGATTCCGTAAAGCGCTTTCCCTTTAACGGTTAAAAACGTGGGCCAAGCGGCAAAGAGAGACGATTAATTGCAGCAGGGCCCCTTCCAGTCCTTCGAAAAGGGCCGCCGCGGCGTGCCGGCAACCATCCTTTAGCGAAAACCCGGGCAATACCCTGCGTGAGATGGGCGAACGGTCGATAGACGCCCCACAGCGTCCACTGGGCTCCGGCCGCAACCGTTTCTATACGAAGCCTGAATGGTCGGCACAATGCTTTATATGGCCAAATACCAGCGTAAGCGGCAATCAACCCACTGGTTACCAAAAAGGATTATCCGCCGGAGGCCAGAATAATGTTCAGCAAGAGGCCTTGTTCCATGGAGGTCATGAGGATGGAGCCAAGATTGAAGACACTGATCGTCGACCACGAGTACCCGGCTCGAGAGCACCTCCGCACCTTGCTGCGCCACTTCCCGGAGGTGGAGGTGGTGGGTGAGGCCACCAATGCCTCCGAGGCTCTCCAACTCCTCAATTCTCTGCCCTACTCCTTGCTCTTCTTGGATGTTTCCATTCCCGGCACCTCGGGACTGGACCTGGCCCGCAAGATCCAAAAGACTTTCGATGCGCCGCCGTGGATCGTGTTCACCTCGGCCACCCAGGATCACGCCCTGGAGGCCTTCACCGTCAACGCGGTGGATTACTTGCTCAAGCCCCTGGATGAAACCCAACTGTCCCGGGCGCTGGCCAAAATCTCCTTTTTGAACAAGCGGACACAGGCGGCGGCCCAGAAGCTGGCGGCGAAGCAGACCAACTCCTCCCAGGCCGTGGCTGCCGGCGCCGGGCCCGGTGCCGCCGGCAGCCCCCTGAACAACAACAGCGACGACTATCTGGGCAAGATCCCCCTGCACAAGGCCGACAAGACCATTTTGGTGGATGAGCACGACATCTACTTCGCCAAGTCCGACGGCGGCTACGTGTACATCAAGCTGGAGACTGACCGGCTCCTTTCCCGCTACACCTTGAAGGAGCTGGAGGACCGGCTGAACCCCAAGGTGTTTTACCGGACCCACCGCTGCTACCTGGTCAACCTGCGGAAAGTGAAGGAATTGATCCCTGATTTTAAAGGGGCCTTCGAATTGGTGTTGAATGACCCCCAAAAGACCCGCATTCCCGTGAGCCGGCGGCGGGCCAAGCGGTTGCGCCAGCTGCTGGGCATGTAACGGGATACGGGCTTGGGAGGTGATTGGGTGCGGCTGCTGCGGGAACCCCAGGACCAGGCCAGGCTCGATAATATAAAGGAAGGTTTGCAAAATTCCGGCTGGGAAGGACCCCCCGCCGTTGTTCATGACGGCTATGTCGTCGCCGGCAATGAGCGGGTCGCCGCGGCCCTGGCCTTGGGCTGGGCCGAAGATGACATACCGGCTATTCCGCTGGAGAAGCTGTTCGCCGAGGCCGGCTTGGATCTGCACGGCGTCATAGCCGAGGTGGACTACCCGGCCCCCGGTGAAGACATGTTCATCGACGTGATCAAGTCCCTGCCCCGGACCGTCCTTGCCGAATACGAATTCCAGGGGGACTGGCCGGATCTGTAACGGCCCGCCGGGCGAAAGGGACAAAGAGCCTCAGAAGACGAAAAAGCCCCGCCGTCGCGGCGGGGCTTTCTTGCGGTTCCCTAGGAATTGGTGCGCCGTGGAGGAGTCGAACCCCCAACCTTCGGATCCGTAGTCCGACGCTCTATCCAATTGAGCTAACGGCGCCCTGGCTGTGAGCGGCCCTCTCAGGCCGGGGACGGCCCCCCGATGACCCGGTGAGGCCCGCTCGCTGCGGAGGGGGAGGGATTCGAACCCTCGCGGGGGCTTACGCCCCCCTACAGGTTTAGCAAACCCGCCCCTTCAGCCTCTTGGGTACCCCTCCAAAGCAACGGGTCGACCGGCCACCTGCCGTCGACCAGGTACCGTTAATGATAGCACAGGCCCGAAAGGACAAACAAGTCCGGCACCGAGGCGGCAGGGGGCCCCCGGGGAAAGGCCGCGCCGGCGGTCTCATTGCCCCCGCCCCGGCGTAGGAATGAACGGAATCAACGCCAGGCCCACCCGGGGGAGCGGATCCACGGTGTCACCCGATACGTTCGTCAAGCAAATGGCGGGGATCCGGATGCTGTCGGCGGCCATCGAAATTACGGCCGCCCTCCTCATGCTGAAGTTCAACCGCCTGGACACGGCTTTGCGCATCAACGGCCTGCTGGGCCTGGTGGGCCCCCTCATCCTGCTGGCGGTGACGGCCGTGGGCGTGGTGGGCCTGGCCGGGCGGGTCTCGCCGTGGAAGTTGTTCACCATATTGGTGGGTGTAGCCTTGATCATGGCCGGCACCCGCAGCAGCTGAGGCCGGCTGTGGCCGGGGCTGCCGCGACTCCAGGCCGGCGGCGGGAAGGGGTTGCGGAGGGGGTGGGATTCGAACCCACGGGGCGCTCCCGCGCCTCACTGGTTTTCAAGACCAGCGCCTTAAGCCGCTCGGCCACCCCTCCTATGCACATCATGATTGTAGCATGAACCCGCCGGCCGGCCTAAAGGTGCTCCCGGCCGCCCATGTAAGGCCGCAGGGCGGGCGGGATCACGATGCGGCCGTCGGCCTGCTGGTAGTTTTCCATGATGGCCGCCATGGTGCGGCCGATGGCCAGGCCCGAACCGTTCAAGGTGTGAACGTATTCCGCCGGCTTCCCGGGCTCCGGCCGGAAGCGGATGCCGGCCCGCCGGGCCTGAAAGTCCTCGAAGTTGCTGCAGGATGATACTTCCACGTACCGCCCGTAGCTGGGCATCCAGACTTCCAGATCATACTTCTTGCTGGCGGCAAAGCCCAGATCGCCGGTGCACATCAAGGTCACCCGGTAGGGCAGTTCCAGCCGCTGCAGCACCTTTTCCGCATGGCCCACCAGCAGTTCCAGTTGATCGTACGACTGGTCGGGCCGGGTGAAGCGCACCAGCTCCACCTTGTCGAACTGGTGCTGCCGGATGAGCCCCCGGGTATCGCGGCCGGCGGCGCCGGCCTCGGCCCGGAAGCAGGGAGTGTAGGCCACCATGGCGATGGGCAGTTGCCGGCCGTCCAGGATCTCCCCCCGGAACAAGTTGGTGACGGGCACCTCCGCCGTGGGGATGAGGAAAAGATCGTGGCTGTCGACGCGAAAGGCGTCTTCCTCGAACTTTGGCAATTGCCCTGTGCCCGTCATGCTGTCCCGGTGCACCAGCAGGGGCGGGTACACTTCTTCGTAGCCGTGCTCCTGCACGTGGAGATCGATCATGAAGGCCGCCAGGGCCCGCACCATCTGGGCGCCGGCGCCCTTGAAGACGGTGAAGCGGGACCCGCTGATGCGGGCCGCCCGCTCAAAGTCCAGTACATTGGCCCGGGGGCCCAGATCCCAATGGGCCTGAGGCTCGAAGTCGAAATCCCGGGGCTCGCCCCAGCGGCGCACTTCCACGTTTTCTTCTTCATCAGCGCCCAAGGGCACGCTGGGATGGGGCAGGTTGGGCACCAAAAGCTGCAGCCGGCGCAGTTCGCCTTCCTGCCGGCGCACCTCGTTCTCCAGTTCCTTCAGTTCCTGGCCCAGCCGCTGCATGGCCTGGATGAGGTCGTCGGCGCTCTCGCCTTGCCGGCGCCGCTGCCCGATTTCGTCGGAAACTTTGTTCCGCTCCGCCTGCATCTGCTCCATGCGGTGGCGGTTGGCCCGCCATTGGGCATCCAGGGCCAGCAGGCCGTCCAAGTCCACATCCTGCTCACCTTTGGCCGCGATGGCCTGCCGTACTCGCTCAGGGTCCTGGCGGATCAGCTTGAGGTCAAGCACGCTGGGCACCTTCTTCCTCTAACTGGGTTAGGCGGCGCAATGCATCCTCGTAGGGCGGCCGGGCGATGCCCACCTCGGTGATGAAGGCCGTCACCAAGGAGGCCGGGGTGATGTCGAAAGCGGGGTTAACCACATTTGTCCCCTCGGGGGCCACCGGCACGGAGGCTACATGGGTGACCTCGGCGGCGGGCCGCTCTTCAATGGTAACCGACCGGCCGTCGGCCAGGGACATGTCCACCGTGGACAAGGGAGCCGCCACGTAAAAGGGGATGCGGTGGTGGCGGGCCAATACGGCCAGGCCGTAGGTGCCGATTTTGTTGACCACGTCCCCGTTGGCCGTGATCCGGTCGGCGCCCGTCACCACGGCCTCCACGGCTCCCTGGGCCATCAAGTGCCCGGCGGCCGCATCCACACACAAGGAAAAGGGGATGTTCTCCTGCTTCAGCTCCCAGGCGGTCAGACGGGAGCCCTGCAGGTACGGCCTGGTCTCCCCGGCATAAACGTGCAGGTCGGGGTTCTCCTCATGGAGGGCCCGGATGACGCCCAGGGCGGTGCCGTACCCGGCGGTGGCCAGGGCGCCGGTATTGCAATGGGTGTAAATTCCCTTCACGCCCCGGAGGAGCCGGCTCCCCCAGCGGCCGATCTCCCGGTTGGCCGCCCGATCCTCTGCTTCGATGGCTGCGGCTTCCGCCGCCACCGCCTGGGCGATGGCCCGGGCCGGGTCTTGGCCGTCGGTTGACCCGCCGCCGGAACCCCCGCCCTCCCCTTGCAGGGCGGCGGCCGTCTCTTGGGCTTTGGCCTTGACCCGGTCCAAGGCCCAGAACAAGTTCACAGCGGTAGGGCGGGTCCCGGCCAGGAGACGGGCGGCCCGGTCCAGACGGTCCAGCACCCGGGCGGCCCGCCGGCCGGCGTCGCCGCCGGCTTCCTCAGCGGCAAGCCCGGCGGCCAAGGCCAGACCATAGGCGGCGGCCACCCCGATGGCCGGGGCGCCCCGGACGGCCATCCCCCGGATGGCCTCCGCCACCGCCTCCTCATCGGTGCAGGGGATCCAAACTTCTTCCCCGGGAAGCAGCCGCTGGTCCAAAATATCCAATCGGCGGCCGTGCCAGCGCAAGGGTTGAATCAACCCCATACCTCCTCAAGGCTTTGCTGCTAGCCTTTCAACACGCCCATGGGCTCCAGCCGGGCGACCCGCCGGGCCAGCCCGGCGCTGCAAACCACATTCACCACTTGGTTCACGTCTTTATAGGCTTCGGGCGCCTCCTCCAGCATGCCCCGGTCCACGCCCCGCACGTCGATGCCCTCGGCCTTCAGCCGGTGGCGCAGCTCCACCAGGTCCACCCGGCGGCGGGCCTCGGTGCGGCTCATCTGCCGGCCGGCGCCGTGGCAGACGGAGCCGAAGGTCTCTTGCATGGCCTTTTGCGTGCCAACCAGTACAAAGGAGGTGCGCCCCATATCGCCGGGCACCAGCACCGGATGGCCGAAGGCCCGGTACGGGGCAGGTACATCGGGATGCCCGGCGGGAAAGGCGCGGCAGGCGCCCTTCCGGTGGACCAGCACCCGCCGGCGCACGGACCCCACCTGGTGCTCCTCCAGCTTGGCGATGTTGTGGGCGTGGTCGTACACCAAATGGAGGCCCAAGTCCCGCGGGTCGCTGCGGAAAACCTGCCCGAAGGCTTGCCGCACCCAGTGGGTCATGGCCTGGCGGTTGGCCCAGGCGAAATTGGACGCCGCCGCCAGGGCCGCCCGGTACTGCCGCCCCTCGGGGCTTTCGATGGGGGTGCAGGCCAGTTGCCGGTCGGGCAAATCGTAGCCTTCCCGGTAGGAAACTTGTTCGGCGGTCTTGATGGCATCGGTGGCCACCTGATGGCCCAGGCCCCGGGAGCCCGAGTGGATCATCACGGTGACCAGGCCTTCCCGCAGGCCGAAGGCCTCGGCGGCCTCCTGGTCGTAAACCTGGCGCACCACGCCCACTTCGACAAAGTGATTGCCCGAGCCCAAGGTGCCCAATTGCCGGCGACCCCGCTCCCGGGCCTTGCGGCTCAAGGCCTTGGGGTCGGCTCCCGGCATGCGGCCCCCCTCTTCGGCCCGCTGCAGGTCTTCCTCCCAGCCCAGGCCGGCGGCCACCGTCCAGGCCATGCCGTCCTTCAGCACCCCGTCCAAATCCTTATCGGACAGATTCAGCCGCCCCTCGGAGCCTACACCGGTGGGCACATGGGCGGCGATGGCGTCCATCAGAGGGCGGAGCCGTTCCCGCACCTTCTCTTCGGTCAATTGGGAAGTAATGAGGCGGATGCCGCAATTGCAGTCGAAGCCGATGCCCCCCGGGGAGATGACCCCGGTGCGGGCATCCACGGCGGCTACACCGCCCACGGGGAAGCCATAGCCCCAGTGGATGTCGGGCATGGCCAGGGAGGAGCCCACAATGCCCGGCAGGAAGGCCACGTTGGCCACCTGCTCCAAGGCCTGATCGGCACGAATCCCCGCCAGCAATGTGTCATCGGCATAGACCAAGCCGTCGGTCCTCATGCCCTGCTTGTAGCTGCGGGGAATGCGCCAGCGAAACTCGTCCACCCGCTCCAGGGGACCGCTCCACCCTTGCGCCACTTTCAGCCCCTCTTTCTCAAAGGTCGACAATAACCCGCAAGTACCAGCCGGCGGGCCTTTCCTCCACCAGCAAATCGTGCAGGGTCACGGCCTTGACATGGCCGTGGATGACGTGCCGGTTCTTGTCCACCGGCTCGCCCACCAGCACGCCCCGGAGAAACCAGGCCGCCCGGCCGCCGGGGCCGGCAGGCTCCCGGCCCATTTGGTCGATCCGGGCCTCCCGGAACACAGCCCCTTCTACTTCATGGAGGTAGATGATTTCTTCCAAATAATCCACCAGCAGCAGGTCCGGCGCCGGCGCCCGGGCCTCCACCGGCCACTGCCGCCGCCCTTCCACGCTTTCCGGCGGGCAGATCATGGTGAACAGGGCCTGGGCGGCCCCGGCGAAGGCCGTGGCCGGGTCCCGGCCCCACGCTTCGATGCCCGCATCGGCCGTATGGGCAAACAAGCGGAAGCCCGCTGCCGTCGGCTCGCCGGCCCCGCCTGCTTCGTACCCAGCCTTGCCGGTCATGATCACTGATCCTCGCCGCTGACCGCCTGGGCCACGGCCACCACGCTGTCCCCCTCGTCCAGCTTGATGAGCCGCACCCCTTGGGTGGCCCGTCCCTGGGCGGGAATGCCCGACACCTCCATCCGGATGAGCACTCCCTTGTGGGTGACCAGCATGATGTCGCCGCCTTCCTGGACTCCCTTGAAGGCCACCACTTTGCCCGTCTTGTCGGTGACGTTGAAGGTCTTGATCCCCCGGCCGGCCCGGCCCTGCACCCGGTATTCGTCGATGGGCGTCCGCTTGCCGTAGCCCTTCTCGCTCACCGTCAGGATGTGGGTGTTGTCACCGATGGGCTGCATGTCCACCACCTGGTCCCCTTCGTCCAGGCGGATGCCGATGACGCCCCGGGCCGTCCGGCCCATGGGGCGCACATCCTTCTCGTGGAAGCGGATGGACAGGCCGCGGCGGGTGGCCAAGGCAACTTCCGTATCGCCGGTGGTCAGGTGCACGCCGATAAGTTCGTCGCCGGGATCCAAGGTCATGGCAATAAGCCCGCCCCGGCGGATGTTGGCGTACTCCGTCAAGGGCGTCTTCTTCACGATGCCCCGGCGGGTGGCCGTCAGGACGCAGGCGTCGCCGTCGAACTCCCGCAACGGCAGCACGTAGCGCACATTCTCGTCCCGGTCGATTTCGATGAGGTTCACCATGGCCGTGCCCCGGGCCGCCCGGGAGGCCTCGGGCACCTCGTAGACCTTGCACCGGTATACCCGTCCCCGGTCGGTGAAGAAGAGCAGGTGGTGATGGTTGGTGGTGATGAACAGCTGGCTGACAAAGTCCTCGTTGCGGGTGGCCACGCCCGTCACGCCCCGGCCGCCCCGGCGCTGGCTGCGGTAGGTGCTCAAGGGCGTGCGCTTGATGTAGCCCTGGTGGGTCAGGGTCAGCACCACGTCCTCATCGGCGATCAAGTCTTCCACATCCAGCTCGCCCTCGCCGGCGATGATCTGGGTGCGCCGGTCGTCGCCGAAGCGGTCGCGAATTTCCGTTATTTCCTTGCGGATGATGTCCAGCACCATCTGCTCGCTTTGCAGCACGGCCCGCAGGTAGGCGATGGTCTTCACCAGTTCGGCGTACTCTTCTTCGATCTTGTCCCGCTCCAGGCCCGTGAGCCGCTGCAGCTGCATCTCCAGGATGGCCTGGGCCTGGCGCTCGGTGAGGGAGAACTGCTCCATCAGCCCGGTGCGGGCTTCCGCCGTGGTGCGGGAGCCCCGGATCAGCGCGATCACCGCATCGATGTGATCCAGGGCGATGCGCAGGCCCTCCAGGATGTGGGCCCGGGCCTCCGCCTTGTTCAGTTCGTAGCGGGTGCGGCGGACGATGACGTCCTTCTGGTGCTCCAGGTAATGGTACAGGGCGTCCCGCAGGCCGAGGATCTTGGGTTCGCCGTTGACCAGGGCCAGCATGATGATGCTGAAGTTTTGCTGCAGGCCGGCAAACTTGTACAGCTGGTTCAAAACTACGTTGGGGTTGGCCGTCCGGGCCAGCTCGATGACGATGCGCAGCCCCTGCCGGTCCGTCTCGTCCACCAGGTTGGTGATGCCCTCGATTTTGCGGTCCTTCACCAGTTGGGCGATGCGCTCGATGATCTTGGCCTTGGAGGCCTGGTAAGGAATCTCGGTGACCACGATGCGCATCCGGTTGCCCGAGTGCTCCTCGATGCGGGCCCGGGACCGGATGGTGATGATGCCCCGGCCCTTTTCGTAGGCCGACCGGATGCCGTCTCGGCCCACGATGAGCCCGCCCGTGGGGAAGTCGGGGCCCTGGACGATCTTCATCAAGTCCTGGCTGGTGGCTTCGGGATTGTCGATGAGGGCCACCACGGCATCGATGACTTCCCGCAGGTTGTGGGGCGGGATGTTGGTGGCCATGCCCACGGCGATGCCCGAGGCCCCGTTGCACAGCAGGTTGGGGAACCGGGCCGGCAGCACCGTGGGCTCCTTGCGTTCCTGGTCAAAGTTGTCGACGAAGTCCACCGTCTCTTTGTCCAGGTCCCGCATCATTTCCATGGCGATGGGCGCCAGGCGGGCCTCGGTGTACCGCATGGCCGCCGGCGGGTCGCCGTCGATGGAGCCGAAGTTGCCGTGCCCCTCTATGAGGGGGTAGCGCATGGAAAAGTCCTGGGCCAGGCGCACCAGGGCATCGTAAACCGCCGAATCGCTGTGGGGGTGATAGCGGCCCAAGACGTCACCCACGGTGCCGGCCGACTTGCGGAAGGGCCGGTCGGGCGTCTTGCCCTCTTCCCGCATGGTGTAGAGAATGCGCCGGTGCACCGGCTTGAGGCCGTCCCGCACGTCGGGCAGGGCCCGGCTGGCGATGACGCTCATGGCGTAGTCGATGTACGACTGCTTCATTTCATCGGTGATGTCGATGGTCAGGACATTGCCGTGCGTGTATTCAGTCAAGTGCACCACCCTTCCCGGGCAATCCCGCCGGGCCCACACTTATCCACATGATGTGCATAACCCAAGGGTCTGGAAACCGTTGTGGCACAAGGTTTTGGGGAACTTTATCCACAGCTGTGGAAATCCCTATCCCCATATGCCCGTCAGACCACCGTATCCAGCCAGCGCACCGAGCCGGCGTGCTGCTCGATGAACTCCCGCCGGGGCTCCACTTTGACGCCCATGAGGATGCTGAAAATCTGGTCCGCCTGCTGGGCATCCTCCACGGTGACCCGCAATAGGGTGCGCCGCTCCGGATCCATGGTGGTCTCCCACAACTGATCGGCGCTCATCTCGCCCAAGCCCTTGAAGCGCTGGGCGGTGGGACGCTTGCCGATCTTCTCGTAGAAGGCCTCCAGGTCGTCTTCGTTGTAGAAATAGTGATCTTTGCCGCCGTGGACCACCCGGTACAGGGGCGGCTGGGCGATGTACAAGTAGCCCGCCTCCAGCAACGGCCGCATGTACCGGAAGAAGAAGGTCAGCAGCAAGGTGCGGATGTGGGCGCCGTCCACGTCGGCGTCGGCCATGATGATGATCTTGTGGTACCTGGCCTTGTCCAGGTCGAACTCCTCGCCGATGCCGGTGCCGATGGCCGTTACGATGGTGCGGATCTCTTCCTGGCTCAGCACCCGGTCCACCCGGGCCTTTTCCACATTGATGATCTTGCCCCGGATGGGCAGGATGGCTTGGAAGCGGCGATCCCGTGCCTGCTTGGCCGAACCGCCCGCCGAGTCGCCCTCCACGATGAACAGCTCCGCCATGGCCGGATCCCGCACCGTGCAGTCCGTCAACTTGCCCGGCAGGGCTGCCACGTCCAGGGCCGTCTTTCGCCGGGTCAAATCCCGGGCCCGCCGGGCCGCTTCCCTGGCCCGGGCCGCGTTGATGGCCTTTTCCACCAGGCGCCGGGCGATGGCGGGGTTCTCCTCCAGGTAGAGGGACAGGCCCTCGCCCAGCACCGAGTCCACCAGGCCACGGATTTCCGTATTGCCCAGCTTCGTCTTGGTCTGCCCTTCGAACTGGGGCTCCGGCAGCTTGACGCTCAGGATGGCCGTCAGGCCTTCCCGGATGTCCTCGCCCAGCAGGTTCTCCTGGTTTTCCTTCAACTGGCCGTGGCGCCGGGCGTAGTCGTTGAGGACCCGGGTCAAGGCCATCTTGAAGCCCGCTTCGTGGGTGCCCCCTTCGTGGGTGCGGATCAAGTTGGCGAAGGAAAGCAGGATCTCGCTGTAGCCGTCGGTCCACTGGAGGGCTGCTTCGATTTCCACGTCGTTGCGGACACCGTGGTAATAGATGGGGTCCGGATGGAGGGACACCTTGGCCCGGCTCAAGTGGGAAGCGAAGGTGACGATGCCCCCCGTAAACTTGAACCAATGGCCCTCGCCCGTCCGCTTGTCTTGGAGGGTCAGTTCCACGCCCTTGAGCAGGAAGGCCAGTTCCCGCAGGCGGGTGGCCACCGTTTCGTAGCGGAATTCCGTATCCTCGAAAATCTCCGGATCGGGCTTGAAGCTTACAGTGGTGCCCCGGCCCTTGGCGGGGCCCAGGTCTTCCAGGGGGGTGACGGGCACGCCCCGGGCATACTGCTGCCGGTACTTGCGCCCTTCCCGCTCCACCTCCACCGTCATCCACTCCGACAAGGCGTTGACCACGGCGGCGCCCACGCCGTGGAGGCCGCCGCTCACCTTGTAGCCGGCCCCGTCAAACTTGCCGCCGGCGTGGAGAACGGTGTAAACCACTTCCACCGTGGGCCGGCCCAGTTGGGGATGGGTCCCCACGGGCACGCCCCGGCCGTTGTCGGTCACGGTTGCGCTGCCGTCGGCCTCCAGCACCACATCGATCTTGGTGCAGGCGCCCACCAGCGCTTCATCCACGCTGTTGTCGACGATCTCGAAAATAAGCTGGTGCAGGCCGCGCAGGGAGGTGGAGCCGATATACATGCCCGGCCGCCGCCGTACCGCTTCCAGCCCCTCCAGTACTTGAATCTGGCTCTCGTCGTAAACCGCGGGCGGGCTGACGATGTCGTTCTGGCTGGTGCCGGGTTCTGTTTTATCGCTCACCCACTGCGCCTCCCATCTTTGAAAAAAGCACCGGGAAGTACGGCCCTAAGACCTTTGCCACTTTCTCCTCGCTTAGTTCCTGGGGCCTGCAGGCAGTGCGCAGCATCACGTAGCGAAGGGCCAGGTCCCGCAGAACCGCTGCCGCTGGGGACTCCTCGCCGGTTCCTTGGGGGCGGGCAGGGGAAAGGGCCGTATCCAATTTGCTTTTCCACTCTTTAATTAGACTTTCCTTTATGTAACTATAAATCCTTGTCGTCAAGCCGGGAACACGCCGGGCCAGGGCCCCCTCCGTCAGCCACGGCTCCCGGGCCAATGTGACGGCCGCCGTCCAAATGATACCACCGGGGCGGCGCGCCGCCCTGCAGATGGGGCACAGGTGCTCCCCTTCATCATCTCCGCCTTCAACGGGGGCGCCGCAGGCGGCGCAAGGCACCGGCTTCACCCGGGCCAGGGCCCGTCGGCTCCATTTGACCAGGGCCTCGTCCCACGGCTGGGCAGGATCGGCCTCCGCCAGCCACGGCGGCGCCACAGCAGGTCCAGGGTCGGAAGGCGGCGCCTTCCCTGCCCCGCCATAGCCGACGGGATCCAAATCTTCACCATTCACCGGGCCCACCCGGAACAGCAGGTCGGTTACCACCTTCTGTCCGGCCGCTTCATTTAACCGATCCACCAGCTGCTGGCGCCGCAGGCTCAGTTCCTGGGCCCACACCGGATGCTGCACTTGGACAACAAAGACGGACCCCCGCCAGCCCACCGCCCGGGTGTGATCGGCGGCCGGCTTGCCCACCAGCCGGGGCCATTCCCCCAGCAGGCTGTGGCGGGAAAGCCTGGGCAGCAGCCCCCGCTGGGCGAACCAGTTATGGATGATGGCGGCACAATGCTTGGGTTCCATGGTCAGTGATTGCTCCCAGTTCCGTTGATACCCTGCAGCACCTGCCCGCCGGCCACAGCCAGCACGGCGGCACCGGCGGCCACCCCGTCGGGCTGCCGGGTGGCTGTTAAGAACACTTGCTCCACCTGGGCTAGATGGTGCAGCAAAGCGTCGGTGCGCCGCTGATCCAATTCCGACAGCACGTCATCCAGGATTACCAGGGGCGTCTCCCCGTGCAACCCGGTCAGCAGCCGGATCTCGCTCATCTTCAAGGCCAGGACCACGGTGCGTTGCTGGCCTTGGGAGGCGTACATGCGGGCGTCCCGCCCGTCCAGCCGGATGACCAGGTCATCCCGGTGGGGACCCCAAAGGGTGTAGCCCCGCCGGATTTCTTCCTGCCGCAGGTGCTCGATCTGCTCTTGGGCCCATCCCGCCAGTTGGTCCTCCGCCGGCAGGTCGACGGTTTCCAAGGTGCGGGGTTCCCTGCCGGCCAAGGAGTAGGCCAGCCCCAGTTTTTCCTCGCCCACGGCCTCCTGGATGGGAGCCCCGACCTTTTCCAACTCCTTCACGAAGTGCAGCCGCCGGGCGATGATGGACACACCGGCCCGCACCAGTTGTTCGTCAAACAGGTCGGCCAATTCCTTGCTAGCACTGCCCCGGCGAATGTCCCCCAGGAGGCTGTTCCGTTGCCGCAGCACCGATGCGTACTGCTGCACTTCGGCGGCGTGCCGGGGCCGGCATTGGGAAATGAGCAAGTCCAAAAAGCGGCGCCGGAGGCTGGGGGTTCCCTTCACCAGGGCCAGATCGTCGGGGAAGAAAGTTACCAGAGGCAAATGGCCCAGCAGATCGCTGCGCCGTCGTACGGGGCGGCCGTTGAGGAGCAGGCGCTTGGTGCCGGGCGCCGCTATGACGGCTTCAACTTCTATGGCGCCCCGCCGGTGGCGGGCCTCCACCCGGACCCGGCAGCGCCCGGCCCCGTGCCGGATCAAGTCGCCGTCGGCGGCGCCCCGGGGCGAGCGGCCCGTGGCCGCCAGTCCCACGGCTTCCATCAAATTGGTCTTGCCGGCCCCGTTGGGACCCACAATGAGCACCAAGCCCGCAGGCAGGGTCAGCCGGGCTTGGCGGTAGTTGCGAAAATCTTCTATCTCCAGGCGGTGGATGCGCATGGCGAACCTATCATCCCGCAGGCACTACCAGCCACCGGCCCCGGTCCGCCACCGTCACCACATCGCCGGCTTGGAGGCCTCGCCCCCGCCGGTATTCGGGGGTGCCGTTGACCAGGACGGCGCCTTCGGCCACCAGCAGGCCCGCCTCGCCGCCCGTTCCCACCACTCCGGCCAGCTTTAGAAAGGCGCTCAACTTTATGGGCAGCCGCTCCACGGCTATGGGCCGGGGTGTCACAGCCGCACGGGGAAGACCACGTATTGATAGGCGTCAGCGCCCACACCCCGTATCCGTACCGCTTTAACGGGATCGATGAAGGACAATTCCACCTGGTCGTCCTCCATATGCCGGAGGCCTTCCAACAGGTAGCGGGCGTTGAAGCCGATGCGGATGCCCTCGCCGTCCAACTGGGCGCTGATTTCCTCGTAAGCCTGGCCCACTTCGGGATCGTCGGCCGTTATGGTGAGCAGGTCGTCGGCCAAGGTCAACACCACCAGCCAGCGGGCCGAAGACCGGCCGTCGGCCAGCAAGGAAGCCCGTTCCAAGGCAGCCTCCAAGGCCAGGCGGTCCACCACTGCCGTCTGCCGGTATTCTGTGGGCAGCAGTTCCAGCACGTTGGGATAAGGGCCCTCGATCAAGCGGGAAATGACCCGGGTATCGCCGATGGCGAACTCCGCCTGGTTGTCCACCGTGCGGACAACCACGGGCTCGCCGCCCTCCTGGGGCAGCAGGCGGCTGATTTCCTGGAGGCTGCGCCCCGGCAGGATGAAGTCGGCCTGCCCGGATCCCGCCAGTTCCGTCTCCCTGACCGCCACCCGGAAGCCGTCGGTGGCGATGGCCCGGGCGGTGCCGTTGTTGATGTTCACATGAACGCCCATGAGGGCCGGCCGCGTCTCCTCGGTAGCCACGGCGAAGCCCGTCTGGCTGAAAATGGTGTGCAGCAGATCGCCGGCGATCTCCAAGGTGGCTTCGTTGAACGACCCCAAGGGAGGGAACTGTTCCGGCGGCAAGCCGTGGATGTCGTACTTGGATCGTCCCCAAGTGATGGTGGTGCGCAGGCTCTCGGGCTCCAGGCGCAGGGTTATCAGGCCCGGCGGGATGCGGCGGACTACTTCGTGCAGGTAGCGGGCCGGCAGAACGGTCCTGCCCGGCTCCTGCACCTGGGCCGGAATGGTCGTCTGGATGGCCACTTCCAGATCGTAAGCCGTCAAGCGCAGGCCGTCGGCAGTCACTTCCAGCAGCACGCCCGACAGCACCGGCAGCGTCGTGCGCACCGATACGGCCCGGGTGACCTTTTGCAGCGCCTGCTGCAGCTGGCCTTGCTCCACCTGAACATGCATGGGTTTCCATGACCCTCCCTATGTCCACAGGCCCCTATTTCTTGCTGATCAAATAATTTCTCAATTCGTAGTATTAGTAGGGCCTGTGGATTGTGCGGATAACCCCCGCAAAGCCTTGCGGCATGAGGATTTGGCCCTGTGCAAACCTTGTGCCTAAGTCGGCGCCTTTTCCCTACTTTGCCCACAATGGGGACCCAGGGCCCGGTTTTCCACAGCCTTTTCTACAGGGTTGTCAAACAGTTTTCCACGGTGAAGGGCCGGTCCCTTTAGACCAGCCTCTGAATGTTGGCCCGCAGGGCCGACAAGGTGGCGGCCAGTTCGGGATTTTCTTTCTCTTCCCGGGCGATCTTCTCGCAGGCATGAAGCACCGTAGTGTGATCCCTGCCGCCGAACTCCTCCCCGATCTGGGGCAGCGAGGCTTCGGTCAACTCCCGGCAAAGGTACATGGCCACCTGTCGGGGGAAGGCCAAGGCCCGGGTGCGCTTCCGCACCCGCAGATCATCCACCTGCAGCCCGTAGTGCTGGGCCACCGCTTCCATGATGGTGACCAGGGACGTGGGGGTCTTCCGGGAAGGCAGGATGACGTGCTGCAGCGTTTCGATGGCCATGTTCAGGTCGATGCTGCGCCGCTCCAGGGCGGCGATGGCCACCAGCCGGATCAGCGCCCCTTCCAGCTCCCGGATGTTGGAAGTGATGTTCTCCGCGATATAGCGGGTGACGTCATCGGGCACATGGAGGTTTTCCAACTGGGCCTTTTTGCGCAGGATGGCGATGCGCGTCTCCAGGTCCGGCGGCTGGATGTCGGAGATGAGGCCCCATTCGAAGCGGGAGCGGAGCCGCTCCTCCAAGGTGGGGATCTCCTTGGGCGGGCGGTCGCTGGAGATGACGATCTGCCGGTTGGCCTCGTGCAGGGCGTTGAAAGTGTGGAAAAACTCCTCTTGGGTGCTTTCCTTGCCGGCCAAAAACTGAATGTCATCCACCAGGAGGACGTCCACACTGCGGAAACGGTTGCGGAAACTGGCGGTGTTGCCGTCCCGGATGGAATTGATCATCTCGTTGGTGAACCGCTCGGAGGATACGTACACCACCCGGCGGCCCGTGTTGTGCTTGAGCACATGGTGGGCAATGGCCTGCATGAGGTGGGTCTTGCCCAGGCCCACGCCCCCGTACAGAAATAAAGGGTTGTAGGCCCGGGCCGGGGCCTCGGCCACCGCCAGGGCTGCGGCGTGGGCCAGGCGGTTGCCGCTGCCGGGCACGAAAGTTTCGAAAGTGTACTTGGGGTTCAAAGGCTGGCCGGCATCGTTGATTCCCGGATCCCGGCCGGCACCCGAGCCCTTGTAGCCGTTGTCCCCGTCATCTTCCGGGTCATCGACCTGGGCGACGGCCCTTTCATTGATCACAAACTTCAAGTCAACCGGAGCAGCCAAGGTGGAGTGCAAAGCGCGGCGGAGGGGCTCCCCCAGTCGATCCTCAACCCACTCGCCCACGAAGCGGTTGGGTACGGCCACGATGAGGGCGCCGTCCTGGATTTGCAAAGGTACCGTCTGCTTCAACCAAACCGACGCGCTGGGATGGGGAAGATCCTCCGACAACACCCGGAGGGTGTCCGACCAAATCTCATGCAAATTTGCCACCGACATTCTGGTTTTTGCCCCCCGAAGCTCGAGTGATGGCGGGGTTACACACAAGTTGTCCACAGAAAGGCTGTGGATTTCTGTTGTTTGGCCCGAAAATTATGAAACCCCAGGAAATCTGGGTTAAATGCTGCCGAAAAAGGCGTCTGACCTAGGAACTTGTTATGGTAACCGGTAACCCGCCAGGAAGGGTTGTAATCAACAACCGGCGCCGGGTCCTGCCTTCAGCGGGTGAATTGTAATGTCAAGTGCATAAAACGAAAACGTTGTACACAAGTTATCCACAAATGTGAATAAAACCTTGCTACACAGGGCTTTCCGGCGCCCGGACCGGCGGTTGACAAGCGTGACGATATGATAGCAAATGGCTTTGACGACAATCAATGGCTGAAATGGGGCCACTCTGGGCTTCCTTGACAGGCCAACCCCGTCACTCCTATAATTTTCCCGTATCTACGCCAATTTTCATGGATTTTGATGTGTAAAAGTTTTTCGCGGGCGGCGACCATTTTTTTTTGGCCGGCACAGCCGCTCCAGTCGGATCAGGAGGCGTAGTCATGAAGCGCACTTGGCAGCCCAAGGTTCGGCGCCGCATGCGTAAGCACGGGTTCCGTGCCCGCATGTCAACGCCCGGGGGCCGGCGGGTTCTGAAGAACCGTCGACTGAAGGGGCGACATCGTCTAACCGTATAGGAAACCCGCCGCCTGTGGGCGGGTTTCCCCATTGTCGCCCGTTTCCCCACTGCATCAAACGGGGGCTGGAAATGACCTTACCCCGGAATAGGCGCCTGCGCGGCTCCATGGTCCAAAGGATCCTCAACTCGGGCCGCAAGGTGGTGGGCCCTCTGGCAGTTCTGTACTGGCACCCTGTGGCCGGCGGCGGGCCGGCGCGGGCAGCCGTGGTAGCGGGGCGCCGGCTGGGCGGCGCGGTGGTGCGCAACCGGCTGAGGCGCCTATTCAAGGAGGCCTTCCGCCGGCGCATGAACGATATTCCGGGTGGTCTGCATCTGGTCTTCGTCGTCCGCGGCAAGGCCGTCGATGCCGATTTCCGGAAGATTTGCCGGGCCGTAGATGACCTCTTGCTCCGGGCGGGACTGATGGCGCCCCGGGAGCCGGGGCATGGAGGTCGGTCCGAGGAGATCCGGCCGTGATGAAGAGAATTTTCATCGCCGTCATACGCTTTTATCAACGAGCCATTTCGCCTTGGAAGGGCCCAACCTGCCGTTTCATCCCGTCCTGTTCCCAGTACGCCGTAGATGCCGTGGAGCGCTACGGCGTATTGCATGGTTCGTTCCTGGCCGTGCGCCGGATTTTGCGCTGCCATCCTTTCCATCCCGGCGGCTTCGATCCCGTGCCGTGACCGGCATCCAGCCGGCAGTCCAGGGCAGCAGGGCGCAGGCGAGGCCCGGCGGTCAGCAAAGGGGAGGACCTTACGTTGTGGGAGGCGTTCATCGGATTCCTGGCTTCGGCCATGGAAAGTCTCTATAACTACACCGGCAACTACGGCTTGGCCATCATCATCCTCACCGTCGCCATCCGATTGGTTCTGATGCCCTTAACCATCACCCAGATGCGCAGCATGCGCCGCATGCAGGCCCTCCAGCCGGAGATGGAGCGCCTGCAGAAGAAATACGGGGACGACAAAGAGCGCCTCAACCGGGAAATCATGGAGTTGTGGCAAAAGCACAAGGTCAACCCCATGTCGGGCTGTCTGCCCCTCCTGGTGCAGATGCCCATCCTCTTCGGCTTTTTCCAGACCATCAACCGGATGGAATTCGGCGCCCAGGCCGACTTCTTGTGGATCGGCAATCTGGCTAATCCCGACCCCTTCATCCTGCCCATCCTGGCCGGGCTCACCACCTTCTGGCAGACCCGCGTCACCACGCCCAGCACCGGCGACCCGACCCAGAAGATCATGCTTTACGTTATGCCCGTCTTTTTCGCCTGGATCAGCAGGAGCTTCCCGGCCGGGGTCGCCCTTTACTGGGTGGTGCAGAACCTCTTCGGCGTAGCCCAGCAGTACGCCGTGAACCGGTTGGACCGGCAAGGGGTCAAGGAGGAGACTAATTAAGCATGCGTTCCGTGGAAATCACCGGCGAGACCGTAGAGGAAGCCGTCGAGGAGGCCCTGCAGCGCCTAGGCGTAGGCAGGGCCGACGCTGAAATAGAGATTTTGGCGGCGCCGGCCCGGGGCATCTTCCGTTTTTTTGCCCAGCGCCATGCCCGGGTGCGGGTCACCGTGAAATTGGACCGGGCCGAATGGAGCCGGCAGTTCGTGGAGCGGGTGGCCCAATCTCTCCTGCCCGATGCCCACGTAACCGTGACGGAAGACGATGAGGCCATCCACATCAACGTTCAGGGCAGTGACCTGGGGCTGCTCATCGGCCGCCACGGGCAGACCTTGAACGCCCTGCAGGATCTGGTCAACGCCGGGGCGGCCCGATTCGACGGCCCCGGCAAGCCCGTTGTGGTGGACGTGGAAGGCTACCGCCAGCGCCGCAGCGAGCTTGTCGAGCGGGAAGCCCGCCGGGCGGCCCAAAGAGTACGGCGGGAAGGCCGCTCCGTCGCCTTGTCGCCCATGACCGCCGCCGAGCGGAAATTGGTCCATGTAATTTTGAAAGACGACCGCGACATCCGGACCGAAAGCATCGGACGGGAGCCCTTCCGCCGGGTGCTGGTGCTGCCGGCCGGCGACGGGAGCCAATCCCCGGGCCGGGGGCGGGCCGGCGGGCGGCGTCGCCACCAGGGCGGGCGCCCCGGTGGGCGGGGCCGCCGTCCCCGGCGCAGCCAGGAAGGGCAGGGCCCCCAAAAGGACGCGTGAACCCCATGGGCTCCGGCGGCGATCTGCACCGGACTGCCGGCGGCGGCGGCCAGGATCTGGAGGCCCGGCTGCTGGAGGGGGCCGCCCGGCTGGGGGTGGCGGTGACCCAAGGACAGGCCCGTCAACTGTTGGCCTACCAGGAACTCCTCTTGGCAGCCGCCGGCCGGTTGAACCTTACCGCCGTTCACGATGCCGCCGAAGCCCTGGAAAAGCACATCCTCGACAGCATCAGCCTTTTTAGAGTGTTGGACGGCCGGGACGAGGCCGATGTAATAGATGTAGGCAGCGGCGGGGGCCTGCCGGGGATACCGGTGAAAATCATGCGCCCCCGCTGGCATGTCTGCCTGCTGGACAGTTCCGCCAAAAAGGTGCAGGTTATGGCCGGCATGTGCGCCGCCCTGCAATTGCAGGGCATTCAGGCGCTCCACGGCCGGGCGGAAGAATTGGCCCGCCGGGAGTCCTTCCGGGACAGCATGGATGTGGCCGTGGCCAGGGCGGTGGCTCCCATGGCCGTCTTGTTGGAACTGTGCCTGCCCTTCGTCCGGCCGGGAGGCGTAATGGTGGCCATGAAGGGGCCCGCCGTAGAAGAAGAACTGCCCGCCGCCCGGCGGGCCTTGTCCCTGCTGGCCGGTGAGGTGGCGGCCCGGGATAGTTTCCGGCTCCCCTTTTCCGGCGCCCGGCGGGAGCTGGTTGTTATACGTAAAATAGGTCCTACCGACCAGAAGTATCCCCGCCGCCCCGGGGTTCCATCCCGGCGGCCTTTGTAGCGGCGGAGGATCTTTGCTTTATTGCCGGCCTGAAAACCCTGGGTTTAGGGGGGCAGCAGGTTGACGGACAGTGTTATGCAACGGGCCCTGGCCTGGTTGCGGGGAGGGTCCGCGGGCCAGGATGACGCCGGCGGGCCGGCCCCCAAGGACGAGCCCCAGCCCGGGCAGCCCATAGCCCTGCCGGTGGAAGCCATCAGGCCCAACCGCTTTCAGCCCCGCCAGGACTTCGACCCCGACGAACTGGGCTCCCTGGCCGCTTCCATCCGCCAGGTGGGCGTGCTCCAGCCCATAGTTGTCCGGCCGGTGGACGACGGCTTCGAAATCATCATGGGCGAGCGCCGCTGGCGGGCGGCCATGGTGGCCGGCCTGCAGGAAATTCCCGCCTTGGTGCAGGCCGTCGACGATGAGAAGGCGGCCGTGCTGGCCCTGGTGGAGAACGTGCAGCGGGCCGACCTGAGCTTTTGGGAAGAGGCCGAAGGCTATCAGAAAATCTTGGATCGCTTCGGCATCACCCAGGAAGAACTGGCGGCGGCGGTAGGCCGGAGCCAATCCACCATCGCCAACAAGTTGCGCCTGCTGCGCCTGCCCGAGGCCGTCAAGGAGAAGGCCCGCCGGGCGGCCCTGACCGAGCGCCACGTGCGGGCCCTGCTGAAAGTGGAAGATCCCCAGCTGATGGGAGAACTCCTGGACCTCATGGTAGCGGGCAACTTGACCGTGCGGGATGCCGAAGCCCTGGTGGCCGATGCCCTGGCAGCCGCCGCCCAGCAGCCTGCATCGTCACCCACAGCCAAAAGCAGGGGCAAGGGCGGAGGCCTTAGGGTCATCAAAGACGTCCGCATCATGATGAATACCTTTCGCCAAGGGGTCGACGCCCTGCGCCGGGCGGGTCTGGACGCCCGGATGGATACAGAGGATCACGGCGAGCACATCACCATAACCATTCGCATCCCCAAGGGGCGGCCCAACTCCTGAACAGCCGGGAAGACGGCTGTCAAAATCCCGTTCTCGTGGTAACTTGAACCCATACTGCCCAAAAGGACGCCGGCTAGGCAACGAGGAATGTTCCACGTGGAACAAAGGGGGCAATGGTCCTGGCTCGCATCATCGCTGTAGCCAACCAAAAAGGCGGGGTCGGCAAAACCACCACCGTGGTGAACCTGGGCGCATGCCTGGCCCAGGCGGGACAAACCACCCTGTTGGTGGACATCGACCCCCAGGCCCACACCACCAGCGGCCTGGGGCTGGTGGGCCGCCCGGGGGCCACCATATACGAGGTTATCGTGGACGACCTCCCGGCCGACCAGGCGGTGGTGCCGGCCCATGTGGCCAATTTGCACGTGCTGCCGGCCAATATCGACCTGGCCGGGGCCGAGGTGGAACTGGTGGGCATGATGGCCCGGGAGCATCGCCTCAAGCGGGCCCTCGAAGCCATTGCCGGCGACTACGATTTCATCCTCATCGACTGCCCGCCGTCCCTGGGGCTGTTGACCATCAACGCCCTGGCGGCGGCCCATTCGGTCTTGGTGCCCATCCAGTGTGAATACTATGCCCTGGAAGGCCTGGGTCAGCTGATGAATACCCTGGCTTTGGTCCGCACCCATCTGAACCCCGGGCTTCGCTTGGAGGGGGTGCTCTTGACCATGTTTGACGGCCGGACCAATTTGTCCATTCAAGTGGCCGATGAAGTGAAGAGGCATTTCAGGAACCAAGTTTTTCGCACCATCATTCCCCGGAACGTGCGCCTCAGCGAGGCCCCCAGCCATGGTCAGCCCATAACCTTGTACGATGTGCGGTCCCGGGGCGCCGAGGTGTATAAAGAATTGGCCCAGGAGGTGATCCGGCGTGTCAAAGGCCAAGAGGCGGCTGGGTAAAGGCCTGGATGCCCTGCTCCCCGCCCATAGGGATGAACCTCCAGGGGGGGAGGGCTTGCGGGAGATCCCCGTTGATCAAATCCGGCCCAATCCCAACCAGCCCCGCCGGGAATTTGATGAGCAGGCCCTGGCAGAATTGGCAGCCTCCATCCGGCAGCACGGCGTCGTCCAGCCCGTAGTGGTCACGGCGGATCCCGACGGCTTCACCCTGGTGGCCGGGGAGAGGCGCTGGCGGGCGGCCCAGATGGCCGGCTTGGCCACCGTGCCCGCCGTGGTCAGGGAAATGGAGCCCCTGGCCATGACGGCCGTGGCCTTGATCGAGAACCTCCAGCGGGAAGACCTGACCCCCTTGGAGGAAGCCCAAGCCTACCTGGCCCTGCAGGAGAACTTCGGCCTGACCCAGGAGCAAATCGCCGAGACGGTGGGCAAGAGCCGCCCCCAAATCGCCAACACCTTGCGCCTCCTGCAGTTGGAGCCCCAGGTGCAGGAGATGCTGGCCCGGCAGGAGATCTCCATGGGTCACGCCAAGGTGCTCCTGAGTGTTGCCGACGGGCAGCGCCAGGTGGCCCTGGCCCGGGCCGTCCGGGACGAAGGTTTGACGGTGCGCAAATTGGAGGAACGGCTCCAGCAGGCCATCACCGGCCGCCGCAGCAAGACCCGGCCCGCCCGCCGGGACCGGGCCCGCCGGGGCGACCCCGTCCTGGCCGGCATGGCCGCCGAACTGGAGCAAATCCTTTCCACGCCTGTGACGGTCCAAGGGGCCGACAAGGGGCGGCCGGGCCGCATCGTCATCGAATTCTACGGCGACGAAGACTTGAACCGTTTGTACGACTTGCTCACCGGGATTGGGAGCGACCAGGTTGTCCAGAGATGACCAGCCGGAAAAAAACCCCGGCCGCCGCATCTTCGTCATTCTGAATCCCGAGGCGGGGCGGGGCCGGGCCCGCAAGCTTTGGCCCCGCATCAGCCAAACATTGCGGGCGGCCATGAACCCCGCTGATCTTCAGGTGGTGGAGACCCAGGCCCCCGGCGAGGCGGTAGATCTGGCCCGGTGGGCCGTAGAGAAGGGCTACGACATCGTGGCCGCCTGCGGCGGCGACGGCACCCTCCACGAAACGGTCAACGGGCTGGCCAGGGCCGGCGCCGCCGCCGGGCCCGGCGCCCTCATGCTGCTGCCGGCAGGCACCGGCAACGACTTCGCCCGCTCTTTGGGCCTGCCCCTGGATCCAATCCGCGTAGCCCAGGCCATGGCCCGCAGCCGCACAGTGAATGTGGATTTGGGGCGGGCCGGCAACAGCTATTTCGTCAACGTGGCCGGCGTCGGCTTCGATGCCGAGGTGGCGGCGGAGGTCAACCGGGGCGGCAAGATCGTAGGGGGCACCTTGCCTTATCTCTGGGCAGTGATGAAAAAACTGGTCACCTACCGCAACGCTCCCCTGGAGATCCACCTCAACCAGCAAGTTCTCCGCCGGCGCGCCCTGCTGGTGGCCGTGGGCATCGCCTCATATTACGGCGGCGGCCTGCGGATTTTGCCGGGGGCCGACCTCCTGGACGGCCGCCTGGACATCATCGTTGGCGGTGATTTGGGCAAATTGGCCACCTTGGGCCTCCTGCCCCGCCTCTTTTCCGGCAGCCATGTCCATCATCCCTTGGTGGAGCTGGACCGGGCCGCCCAGGTGAGAATAGAAGGCCCCGATCACCTGCACGTTCATGCCGACGGCGAGGTCATCGGCCGCCTGCCCGTGGAATTCGCCTGCATCCCCGAGGGGCTCCGCCTCATCCTGCCCGAAACAGCTTCCTTATCTTTAAGCCGGCAGCAGGATGCCCTCCGCCGGCCGCCCGGCGCGTGACGGCCGGGCTGTTTTCATGAATCCCCCTCCGCCCCGAAAGGCGCCAAAGGCAGGAATTAGCCCCGTCCGGGTGTAACTTAAACGCCCATAGCCATGGCAAGAACAGGAGGGGTAATGTGAGAAAACGGTGGCTTACATTGTTGCCCGTGCTTCTTATCGCCGCCTTGATCTTGGCTGCCTGCGGCGGCGGCGGCCAGCAGCCGGCGGACGATGAGGGGGACGGCGCTCCGGTGGACTCCGATGCCATCAAGCTGGGCATCCTCCTGCCGGAAACGGGCGACCTGGGCTGGTTGGGTGCGCCCATGGTTCAGGCCGCCAAGCTGGCGGTTAAGATTGTCAACGAAAACGGCGGCATTCTCGGCCGCGAAGTCGTGGCAGTGGCCGTCGACACCCAGACCGATGACGTAGCCGCCCGCGACGGCATCGAATACTTGATTAACGTTGAAGGCGTCCAGGCGGTGGTCGGCGCCGCCGGCTCCGGTGAAACCATGGCCGCCTTGGCCCAGGCAGTGCCCGGCCAGGTCGTAATGGTTTCCCCCAGCGCCACGTCGCCGGATTTCACCACCTATGAGGACGACGGCTTCTTCTTCCGCACGGCGCCCTCCGACGCCCTGCAAGGTGCCGTCATGGCCAAGCTGGCTTGGGATGAGAGCTGCAGCACGGCCACAACCATCGCTCTGAACAACCCCTACGGCGTGGGCTTCAAGAACGTGTTCGCCGAGACCTATGCTGCCCTGGGCGGCGAGGTGGCTGCGGACATCCTGTTCGACCCCGCCGGCACCACCTTCACCAGTGAGGTCCAGCAGATCGCCGATGCCGGCGCCGACTGCGTGATCGTCATCGCCTATCCCGAAACGGGCTCCATCATCTTGCGGGAAGCCTACACCCAAGGGATACTGGACGTGGACCGCTGGTTCCTGAGCGAAGGCCTCCAGTCCGACGAGTTGGCGGACCTGGTGGGCCAGGATGATGAAGGCAAGTATGTCATCGAGGGCATTAGGGGCACCCAGCCCAAGTCTGTAGGCGGCGATACTTACGATGCTTTCGTAGCAGCATACGAAGCCGAATACGGCGAACCGCCCACGGGTCCCTTTGAGGCCCATACCTTCGATGCGGCCCTGTTGATCCTGTTCGCCATCGAGCAGGCCGGCGTCTACGACGGTGCGGCCATCCGGGACCACATCGCCTCCGTGGCCAGCCCCGAAGGCGAGGCTGTGTCCGAAGTGGCCCGCGCTCTGGAACTGATCCGGGCCGGCGAGGAGATCAACTACGAGGGTGCTTCCGGCAGCGTCGACATGGACGAAGTCGGTGACGTGACCGCCGAATACGAAATGTGGCGGATCACCGCCGACGGCTCCATCGAGATCCTCGGCGATGTAGCGCTGCCCGAGTAACAAGCATCGAAATCAGTCAGGGGATCACCAGAATGCCGAATGCAGGGCGGATGGGTTGCCTGTCCGCCCTGTATGATTGAAGAGGGGTATCGAGTGCTACAATACCTGGCCAATGGGGTCGTGGTGGGCTCCATCATAGCCCTCACCGCCGTGGGACTGACCCTCGTATACAGCATCTTGCGCATAACAAACTTCGCCCACGGCGACTATGTAGCAATCGGGGCATACACTGCTTTGTTCCTGAACATGTCCTACGGCATATCCCCGCGCCAGGCCCTGCCCGTGGCCATCATCATGGGAGCGGTCACGGCGGTGGTCCTCGAGCTGGTCCTCTGGCGCCGCATGCGGCGCCGCCGGGCCGGCCCGGTGGCCCTCATCGTGGCGTCCATCGGCTTGGCCCTCTTCTTGCGCAACGGCCTGGTGTTCCTCTTCAGCCCCGCCCACCGGGCCTACAAGGTGCCCATCCATCGGGCGGAGGCCATCCTCGGCCTGCCGGTGCGCCTAACCGGCGACCAGAAATTCATCATCATCGTCGCCCTGCTTCTGGTGGTCCTTCTCCACCTGATGCTGCGGTACACCGTCATCGGCAAGGCCATGCGGGCCATGTCCGACAACATGGACCTGGCCTGGACCTGCGGTGTGGACGTGGATCGCATCGTTCTCTGGGCATGGGTCGCCGCCGGCGGTCTCGCCGCCGCCGGCGGCGTCCTTTACGCCATGACCCGGCCGGTATACCCGGAGCTGGGCTGGCATCTCCTCCTGCCCATGTTCGCCGCCATCATCCTGGGCGGCATCCGCAACCCTTACGGGGCCATCCTGGGAGGCCTGCTCATCGGCATCGCCCAGGAGGCGTCCGTAATGGTGGTGCGGAATGAATACAAGATGGCCGTCGGCTTCGTGGTTCTCATCCTGACGTTGTTCCTGCGCCCCCAAGGGTTGCTGGGGGAGGAGACTTACCGGTGATTGCATACATAGCGGACTTTCTCACCTTGGCGGCAATCTTCACCGTATTCGTCCTGGGCCTGAACCTGCAGTTCGGCATCACCGGGCTCATCAACTTCGGCCACGTGGGCTTCATGGCCATCGGCTCCTACACCATGGTCATCCTGATGCTCAGGGCCGGCTGGCACTGGCTGCCCGCCGGCCTGGGGGGCATCGCCGTGGCGGCCCTGTTCAGCCTGTTCATCGGCTTGGCTGCCCTGCGCCTCCGGGAAGACTACCTGGCCATCGTCACCATCGGCGTGGCCGAAATCGTGCGCATGGTGGCCAACAACGAGGTGTGGCTCACCCGGGGCCCCCAGGGCATGTTCGGCTTCGCCACCCCCTTGGACGGCTTGGGCCTGTCGGTGCACGAGTACCGGGTGGCCTTCCTCATCTTGTGCGTCTCGGTCATGCTGGCCGTGCTGGCCGTCATCACCTTCGCCACCAACTCCCCGTGGGGACGGGTCCTGAAAGGCATTCGCGAGGACGAAGACGTAGCCATGTCCCTGGGCAAGAACACCCGGGTCTTCAAGATCCAATCCCTGGCCTTGGGCTCGGCCTTCGCCGGCCTGGCCGGGGCTCTCATGGCCTTCCACCTGCGCTTCATCAACCCCCACCAGTTCCAGCCCCTCACCACCTTCGAGGGGTGGATGATCATGGTGCTGGGGGGCACCGGCAACCATTGGGCCATGGCCTTGGGCTCCATCCTATACTTCGGCCTGTTCCGCATCACCCGGCCCTTCGAACAGGTGGGCCTGGGCGGCCTGTCGGGCCAGCAGATCGCCGCCATGCGCATCATGCTGGTGGGCTTGGCCTTGATCCTGCTCATGATGTACCGGCCCCAAGGCTTGACGGGCCGCAAGGAGGAGTTGAGCCTTGACCGCTGAAGCCGTGGCCCCCGACCAAGGCGCCCCCGGCCCTGCCCCGGACCAGGCTCCCCCTGGGCCCCGCCCGGCCGGGGAAACCATATTGGCGGCCCGGGAACTGTCCAAGTCCTTCGACGGCTTCCAGGCTGTGCGCCGGGTATCTTTTCACGTGAATTCCCGGGAAATCGTGGGCCTCATCGGCCCCAACGGCGCCGGCAAGACCACTTTGTTCAACATCGTCAGCCGCTACATGCCCGCCGACACCGGCACCATCCAATTCAAAGGTGAAGCGGTGGAAAAGCTGCCCGCCCACCAACTGGCCCGCCGGGGCCTGGTGCGCACCTTCCAAATCAGCCGGGTCTTCTCCCGCATGACGGTGCTGGAGAACTTGTGCTTCGCCGCTGCCGACCAGTACGGCGAGGCCTTGTGGCAGGCTTTTTTCAGCCCCCGGCGCATGCGCGCTAAAGAAAGGGAGCTTCGCCAGCGGGCCCGGGAAATGCTCCAGTACTTCCGCCTGGGGCATATGGCCGACCAGTATGCCGGCAGCCTGTCGGGGGGCCAGCGGAAGCTGCTGGAGATGGCCCGGGCCTTGATGACCGAGCCCGACATGCTGCTTCTGGACGAGCCCATGGCCGGCGTCAACCCGGCTTTGAAGGAGCAGCTCTTGGAGCACATCCTGGACTTGCGCTCCCGCGGCCTTACCTTTTTAATAGTGGAACACGACATGGACATGATCATGCGCATTTCCGACCGCATCATCGCCATGGCCCACGGCGAGGTGGTCGCCCAAGGCGAGCCCGCCGCCGTGGCCCGGGACCCGCGGGTGGTAGATGCGTACTTGGGGGCTTCTTCATGACGGGCGAGGCGCTGCTCCAGGCCCGGGATCTGGTGGTGGGCTACACCGACTTGAACATCCTGCATGGGGTCCACCTGACGGTCCACCGGGGGGAGATCGTCACCATCATCGGCCCCAACGGCGCCGGCAAGTCCACCTTGGCCAAGACGGTGGTGGGCCTGCTCCGGCCCCGCCGGGGCAGCATCCTGTTCGACGGCAACGAACTGGCCGGCATGTCGCCCTCCCAAATCGTGCGCTACGGCATCAGCTACGTGCCCCAGGTGCGCAACGTGTTTCCCAACTTGACGGTGCGGGAAAACCTGGAAGTAGGGGGCTATCTCCTGGGCCGGCGGGCGGCCCAGGCCATCCAACGCATCTACGAGATGTTCCCCGACCTGGCCGCCAAGGATCGGGACAAGGCCGGGACCTTGTCCGGCGGCCAGCGGCAGATGCTGGCCATGGGCCGGGCCTTGATCCTGGACCCCAAGCTCCTGGTCTTGGACGAGCCCTCGGCCGGCCTGTCCCCCAAGATGGTGGAGCACATTTTTACGAAAATTCAGGAAATCAACGCCGCGGGCTGCACCATCCTCATGGTGGAGCAGAACGCCCGCCGGGCTTTGGCCATGTCCCGCCGGGGCTACGTTCTGGACATGGGGCGCAACGCCATGGAGGACACCGGCGAGAACCTCCTGTCGGATCCCCGGGTCATCGACCTGTATCTGGGCCAGGCGGGATCAAAGCCTGCAGCAGTCCAGCAGCAATAACCCGCGCCATATCCATCACCAGGCTAAGACGGGTGTTCTGCAGCACGAAATACTCCATGAAGCCGCCCACGTTGACATTGCCGGTAATGTAAAGGTCGCCTACGGGCGGCAGTTCTTTTTTTACCCCTGCCCCGGGGCGCAGGGCGCCGGTGCCCAGGGCCACCATGCCCACGTTGTCGGCCCGGCCCAGGCAGGCGTCAACGGCCACGGTCACCGGCCGGGGCCGGCGGTGCCGCAGCATGGCCAGCACCGTGCCCATGTTGGTGGCATGAACCGGGTTGGCCAAGGTGCCCACCACCCATGCCTCGGGCAGGCCCCCCTCCAGCAGGAGGGAGCCCACCAGGGGGCCTAAGGCGTCCCCCGTGGAGCGATCGGTGCCGATGCAGACGAAGAGGGTTTCAGGGTTGGGGCCGCCGGCTTCCATCAGGGGCAGCAGCCGCCGGCGAAACTCGTGGGCCAAAGCGTCCGCCGCACCGGGCGCCCCGTAGTGGACCCGCCATTCATCCCTGGTCAAGGCCTGGGCCGGCCGGGAGGCCGCCGGGGGAGGTCCCGCTGCTCCGCCCCGCCATTCCTGCATCATCCCGGTCACCGCCCCCATCCCGCCGTTCCGGGCCTACAACGGCGCCGGAACCCCCGATGCTGCTAGCAGTCTATGGGCCTCCCGGGGGGCGTATGCATAAGGCCGGGGGGTGCCGGAGGTCCGCACATCATCCCGCCGGGGCAGCTGGTATGTAGCCTGGCTCTATTTGGGCACCTTGGTGGGCGCCGGTTTCGCCACGGGCCGAGAGGTGTTGCGTTTTTTTGCCGCCTACGGCCCTTGGGGGCTGGGCGGCACCTTGGTGGCGGGGATCCTGTTCGCCCTGGCCGGGGCCGCTGTGGCCCAAATCGCCGGCCGGGTCGGGGCCCGCAACTACCGGGAGTACTACGGCGCCATCCTGCCGCCGGCCTGGGCCGGTCTCATGGACGGCCTGACCTCGGTGTTCTTCTTCCTGGTCTTGGTGGTGTCCCTGGCGGGGATGGCCCAACTGGCGGCCGATTCAGCCCCGGCAACGGCGGGGGCCGCCCCCTATGCCGCCGCCGGCCTGCTGGTGGCCCTGGTGCTGGCGGGGCCCACCACCGCCTTGGCCGTGGGTCGGGCCCTGGGGCCGGTCCAGCTGGGGCTGGTGCTGCTCCTCAGCCTGCTCACCTGGAGGGCCATGGGGCCCAACCCCGCCGCCGGCCCGTGGCCGGGAGGCGCGGCGGTGACCATCATGCCTCCCTGGTGGGTGGCGGCCCTGCTGTACTTCGCCTACAATCACGCCTTGTCCCTATCCATCCTCACGGGTGCCGCCCGCCTGTCTCCCCGGCGGCATGCCGTCCGGGGCGCCGCCTTGGGAGGCATCATGCTGGGCTTCATGCTGGCCGCCGCCACGGTGGCCATTCTCCTCCTGCTGCCGGGGGCCGCCCTGTCCCCTTTCCCCTTGAGCTATGCCGCCCAGCGCCTGGGCGCCGGGTGGTCCTTGCTGTACAGCCTGCTGCTGGCGGGGGCCATGCTGACGACGGCGGTGGCCGTCCTCTGGGCCCTGCACCAACGGTACCCCAGCGGCCGGGGCCTGGTCCTGATGGCCGTGGCCGCCGCCATCACCGCCGCCCGGGGCACCTTCGCCCTGTTCATCGACGTGGTCTACCCCATCATGGGCTCCGCCGGCATGCTCATGGTGGCGGCCCTGGTGCGGGCCCACCTGCTGGGCCCCGCAGGATTCCCGCCGGCCCGGGGCGAATAACGGCCCACCTGGAGGTAGGGCCATGGGGCGACCAGTGCAGACCGTCAAGCAATGGGTTCTTTGACCGGCAATCCTTCCCCGGCATCCCGCCTGGCGCGGCGCCGGGCCCACCGCACCCGCAACCGTCGTGCCACCCTGCTGACCCTGGCCCTCCTGCTGCTCGTGCTGGGTGCGGCTTTTATCTTCCTGGAAGATCCGGCCCTGCTGGGCAGTGACCCCGGCCCGGTCCTGCCCGTCGCTCCCCCGCAGCCTTTGTGGCAGTTCCCCCTGTCGGCCGCAGCGCCCCCTTGGGCTTTGACCGATGATCCCGATGTGGAATGGCATGGCGCCATGGATGACCGGTACACTTTGGTGGCTGCCCGCCGGGGCGAGCGGGTGTGGGCCGCCTGGTTCGACACTGCCGGCCATGAGGCGGCTGCCTGGGAGGCCGATGATGTAACGGCCTTCCAACCCGTAGGATCGGCTCTGGTGGTGGCCCGCCCCGGTGACAAAGGTCTGGGGCTCTACCTGGTGACACCCCAAAACCGGCCCCAAGGCACGCTGCTAATGGATCTTCCGGCCCCCGCCGGCTTCATCACCGCCTTGCCCTTGGACCATGGCCTGGCCGTCGTCGCCGGTGGTCCCGGCGCCGATGCCGGCGAAGAGGCCGCCTTCTGGCATGAATGGACTTATATGTGGCCCGCCCTGCCCCGGGAGGCCATTGGGGCCGGCGGCAGCGGCGGCGCCGGGCAGGATGCGGCCCCCTTCAGCCGCCTGGTTTTGGACAGCCCCGTCCTGGCTCAAGCCCCCGGGCTGGCGCCGCTCCCCCGGGACGGACCCTCCCCCGTCCGGCCTGCCCCCGCCTTGGCCCAGGTGAGCCTGCCCCTGCCCGAGATGCCCGCCTGGGAGTTGACGGTGCTGCAATTGCCCGTCGCCGCCGGTGATGCCGATGCCCCTTCCCCGGGGGTAAAAGTCCTGTGGCATTACGAGGGCGACGCATCCCCCTGGCGCCCTTGGTGGGTGGCCCGGGGCGCCCGGGTGTGGGCCACCCGGGGCCGCCAGGTGGGCATGCTGGGCAGCCAAGGGGTGCTGTGGTCGGCGGATCTGGCAGCCCCCGTGGAATTCCTCGCCCCCCTGGACTTTTGGGGCCGGCGGGCCCTGGTCGCCTTGGCCGATGGAGACTGGGCCATATACCATAACAGCGGGGTGGAAATGGCTGCCTCTGCCGAAGATTTCGGCGAGAGCCTTTGGCCGTGGCCCGGAGCAGGGTTTTTCGGCCAGGGCCAAAACCGGCTGACCGCCTATGACGCCGGCGGCCGCCCCCAGTGGAGCATAACCGCCGGGCGGCTGCGGGCTCTGGCCGCCCACCCGGCCGGATTGCTGCTCATCGACGAGGATTTCATCCGGCGGTACCGGTGGCCCTAGGAGCGGGGGGTGCAAGGTTGCAGCGCCATAAGCGGTGGCTATGGCTGCTTTTCGGCTGCGGCTTCATCGTCGCCGGGCTCATCGCCCGCCGCCTCTTGACGGGCCTATTGGCGATGCAGTCGCCGTGGCTGGCGGTGCCCGTCTTCTTCGCCGCCGTCCAGTGGCTGGGCGATGCCTTGCTGTCGGTGCTGCTGGGCCGGCCGGGGCTGCTCTCCCCCGCAGAGGCCGGTCGCAAGACCGTCGTATTCCTGCTCCTGGGAGCAGCGGCGGTGCCCCTCCTGGGCTGGGGCGCCATGCTGGCGGGCCAAGCCCTGTCACCCCTCTGGCCCGCCGTCGCGGCTTATGTGACCTATACTTTTTGGGAGCCCGTAGGCTGAGGGTGGAAGCCCCCAAGGGCCTCCGCCTGCTGCGCGGGTGAAGGTGGATAGATAATGCTGCAAGGCTTGTTGCCCGCTGGGATCCTCGACTACATCCTGCTGACTTTGATCATCCTTGGCCTTGTCCGGGGCTTTTCCGCCGGCTTCGTCCGCACCGCCGTCTCCTTGGCGGGCTTCATCGCCGCCTGGTTGGTGGCGGGCCGCCTGGCCCCCGTGGGCGCCCTCTGGCTGGACCAGCGCTACGGGGTGACGGACCGGCTGACCGCCTGGGCCGAGCTTTGGACCCCGGCGGTGCCGGCGCTGGGCGACCTCCAGTTCCCCGGGAACGGTGAATTCCTGCCGGACTTGCCCGGCTTGAACGGCTCCGTCCCCTGGCAGCAAGTTCTGCCTTGGCTCAGCGGCGTCGCTCTTCCCGCTGCCGCCGTCACCTGGGGCGGCACCGTCCTGTTGATGGCGGTGTTCCTGGCGCTGCTCATCGTCCTGCTGGTGCTGGTGAACGTGGTGGCCGACCGGTTGGGGCGGATGGCCCGCTTCACCTTCATCACCGCTTTGGGCGACCGCCTGCTGGGCGCCGCCCTGGGCGCCCTCCGGTCGGCGGTCCTCCTGGCCCTGGTGACGGGCTTCCTTCTCATGCTCCCCCCCATCGGGCCGGGGGCCTTGGTCCGTGCATCCCTGGCCGATTCGGTGTATGGTCAGAAATTGACAGTCCTATTCTACTGGTTGAGCCCGTGGCTCCTCAGGGGCCTCCAGGCCCTGATCGGCTAATATTAATAAAGAAGGAAAAAGAAGGATGCTCCCATGACAGGGTTGCCCCTCCAAGAAGTTTGGCAAAATTGGGTGGCGCCCGAAAACCTATCCAATCTGCTGGCCAAAGGGGGCCGCATCGTACTCATTTTGGTGGCGGCCCATTTCGCCATCCGCCTGCTGACGGCCGCCGTAACCCGGTTCCTGGCCATCGAGGCCGAGCACGAAATCGTGGCCCAGTCCCGGGCCCGCACCTTGACTGGCCTGATGCGCAGCGTCATCCGCTACGCCGTAGATTTGGTGGCCGGCCTGGCAGTGCTGGACACCATCGGCGTGCCCATCGGCCCCATGCTGGCCGGGGCGGGGGTGGCTTCCCTGGCCATCGGCTTCGGCGCCCAGCACCTGGTGCGGGACTTGATCGCCGGCTTCTTCATTCTTTATGAGGACCAGTTCGATGTGGGCGACTACATCCAGGCGGCGGGCGTGGAAGGCTTCGTAGAGGAAATGGGCCTCCGGATCACGAAAATTCGTGACCTCGGCGGCCAGGTGCATATCGTGCCCAACGGCAGCTTGGAACTCATTACGAACTTTTCCCAAGGACCCCTGCGGGTTTCCTTTACGGTCACCATTCCGTATGAAGAAGACCTGGAAAAGGCCGTGGCCGCCATCGACGAAGCCTTGGCCAAAGTCTCGGCCGACGTTGATGATATTGTAGAGCCACCCCGGGTGCTGGGCGTCCAGGACTTGACCGCCGGGGGCGCCGATCTGCTCATCTGGGGGCGGGTCAAGCCCGGCACCCAGTGGGCCACCACCCGGATGCTGCGGCAGGCGGTGAAGGAGGCGCTGGATGCCGTGGGCATCGCCGCCCCATACCCCCGCCAGATCTGGCTGGAGCCGCCGGAAATCGTCAGGAAGGAGGGCACGGACCGTGATGCCGGGAGAACATAAGTTCAGGCTGGGCGATGTGGTCAGGTTGCGAAAAGCCCACCCCTGCGGTGATGACCGCTGGGAGGTGTTGCGGACGGGCGCCGACTTCCGCATGCGATGCCTGGGCTGCAACCGGGTAGTGATGGTCCCGCGGAGCCGCTTTGAGCGGTCCGTCAAGGCCGTTTTGGGCTCGGTCCAGGACGGCTACCTGGCGGAAAGCCAGCAGGACGTGGACCGCGGCCGGGCGGCCGGCCGCAAAAAGTGAATCTTTCGGTGCAGGCGGGGTTCATGTATAATTAGCGCCGTTACTGTGCCTTCCTGCTCCGCGGCGCAGCCGCGGGGCCTGCCACAACCGGGTGGCTAGTCCGGGGGAAGGAGGTGAGCCCATGCGGCCTTACGAACTGGTCTTTATCCTGCGTCCCGACCTGGAAGAGGACGCCGTCCAAGCCACCATCGATCGCATGGCCCAGATCATCGAACAGGGCGGCGGCCAGGTGGAAAACATCGACCGGTGGGGCAAACGGCGGCTGGCCTATGAAATCCAAGGCTACCGTGAGGGCAACTATACCGTCCTTCAATTCCAATCCGACCAATCTGTAACGCAAGAATTGGAACGGGTCCTGCAGCTGTCGGAGGATGTAGTGCGCTACCTGACGGTCCGGCGGGATGAGGCCGTTTAGTCTCCGTCTGCCCACCGGGGAGAGGATGTGGACCGTTATGAACGTGGTAGTGCTGGTCGGCAGGCTGGCCCAGGATCCCGAATTGCGCCATACGCCTGCCGGCAGGCCCGTGAGCAACTTCACCCTGGCGGTGACCAGGCCCTTCGCCAACCAGCAGGGTGAGCGGGAGACCGATTTCATCGACATCGTCGTGTGGGGACGCCAGGCCGAGACGGTAGCCCAGTATCTGGGCAAGGGCCGGCTGGCGGCGGTCAAGGGCCGCCTGCAGATCCGTAGCTACGAGACCGCCGACGGCCAGCGGCGCCGGGTGGCCGAAGTGGTGGCCGACGACGTCCGCTTTTTGGACCGCCCCCGGGATCAAGCCCCTGCTTCCGGTCCGGCCGGCGGCATGGAGGACGACCCCTTCAGCGGAGATGCCTTCGACCCCTTCGCCGGGGACGACGGCATGAACAACGACCTGGACGACGATGTGCCCTTCTGAACGAACATTGATTGAAATTGACTGAAGAGGAGGCGAAGCGGTGGCACGACGTGAGCGCCGGCGGCGCCGCAAGGTTTGCACCTTCTGCGTCGACAAGATCCGTGTGGTGGACTACAAGGATGCCGGCCGGCTCCGCCGGTTCCTGACGGAACGGGGCAAGATCCTGCCTCGCCGGATTTCCGGCAACTGCGCCAACCACCAGCGTCAGCTGACCCGGGCCATCAAGCGGGCCCGGCAATTGGCCCTGCTCCCTTATGTCATTGATTGACCGGCATTAAGGGGTCCTTCGGAGAGGCGGGGAAACCGTGACCGGAGACCAGCAGCCCATAGACGTGGCCCGCAATGCCCGTACGGTGGAATGGCTCAAGGCCGAACTGGCCGGCGGCCTGGCCGGCGTCTTCCGGGCCATGTGGAGCGGGCGCACCGATGCCGTGACGGAGTCCTTGGCCGTCATCGTCATGACGGCTTATTTGCTGGCCCGGCGGCTGGGGGTCAGCTTCAGCCAGCTGGACAGCAAGTTGATGGGATACTTGCGCACCAACATCGAAGAGGAACACGAGATCGAGCGGTGGTATGGCGACTTGTCGGCCCTTTCTGAACATTGGCAAAATCGCCGCGGGAGCCTGTCTTGACCGAGCATAATGCCGGCGGTCCCTTGGAAGGAAGCCGCACCCGGGCTCTGGCGGAAGGGGCGCTGCTGGCGGCCCTGGCCGTAGTGCTGGTGGTGGCCGCCACCTTGATCCCGCCCTTGTTCATATTGTCCTTTGTGGCACCGGCCCCCTTGGTGGTGGCCGTCGTCCGCCACGGCCTGCGCATGGGGCTGCTGGCCGGGGCGGTGGCGGGTGTCCTGCTGGCCGTCTTTCTGGGCCTCCAGGCCCTGCCGGCCGGGCTCACCCTGGTGGCCACCGGCGTGGGCCTGGGCAACGGCCTGCGCCGGCGCTGGAGCATCGAGGCGGTGCTGGGGCTGGGCACCCTGGTCTCCCTGGGAGCCATCCTGGTCTCCTTGTGGATCAGCCTGCAGGTGGCCGGCATCGACCTGATCGACATGATCCTCACCAGCACCCAGGCCAGCTACCAGCGCTCCCTGGAGCTTTGGCAGCAGATTTACGAGCGCATGGGCACCAACGTTGACATAGCGCCCATTGAAGCCGAGCTGGAACGGGTCATGGAACTGCTGCCCCTTTTGGTGCCGGGCATTTTGGTGGGCACCGCCGCCGTGACGTCCTTCGCCAATTACGCTGCGGCCGCCGCCCCCTTGCGCCGCCTGGGCAACCCGGTGCCGGAACTGCCCCCCTTCGCCCGCTGGCAACTGCCGCCGGCGGCCGTCTACGCCTTGGTGGGCGTGTTCGTCATCCTCCGCGGGGTGGAGCAATTGGGGGGCCAGATCCCGTCCACCGTGCTGCCGGCCTTGATGAGCACCGCCTGGCTCCTGCAGGTGGCGGTGATGGTTAACGGCCTGGCCACCGCCTATTTCTTCCTGCGCCGCTGGCGCCTGGGCAAGGGCTTTGCGGTGGTTTTGCTGGTGTTCGGCTTTCTCAACCCGTGGTTTCAGGCCCTGTTTTTCTGGTTGGGCTTTCTGGAGCCGCTGCTCCAGGTGAGAGTCCGGGTGGAGCAGCGGGAAAATCGGTCGGGAGGTGACACCAATGAAGGTGATCCTGCTGATGGATCATGAAAAATTGGGCAAGCAGGGTGAAGTGGTCACCGTCAAGCCGGGCTATGCCCGCAACTACTTGGTTCCTCAAGGCTTGGCCGTTCCGGCTACCAAGAGCAATCTGAAAAACCTGGAGCAGCAGCTGGCTGCCGCGGCCAAGCGGGTCCAGCGGGAGTTGAACGAGGCCCAGGAGACGGCCGGCAAGTTGTCGGACCAGACGGTCACCGTAACGGCCCGGGCCGGTGCGGGCGGCCGCCTCTTCGGCTCCATCACCGCCCAGCAGGTGGCCGAGGCCATCAACCAAGCCTACGGCACCAATCTGGACCGGCGCAGGGTGCACCTGCCGGAACCCCTGCGCCAGGTGGGCACCCACCAGGTGGAATTGCGCCTGCACCCGGAGGTGCGGACCCAGGTCAATGTCGAAGTAGTAGCTGTAGAAGGCTGACCGGCCGTGCTTGCGGCTCCCGGCAGGGCCCCCGGAGCGGGAGGCCGGGGGCCTGTTTTGTCCAACAGGAGGGCTGATCTTTGAATACCAGTCCGGACCGTGTGCCGCCCCAAAGCCTGGAGGCCGAGCAGTCGGTCCTGGGGGCCATGCTCATATCCCGGGAAGCTGTTCCCTTGGTGACCGAGATCCTCAGGCCCGAAGACTTCTACCGGGATGCCCACCGCATCATCTACGAGGCCATGCTGGAGTTGGCGGACCAGGCCGAGGCCATCGACACCGTCACCGTCAGCGAGCGGCTCCGGGCCCGGCGGGACCTGGAGCGGGTGGGCGGCGTCAGCTACCTGACCAGCCTGGCCCACAGCGTGCCCACGGCGGCCAATGTGGAGCATTATGCCCGCCTGGTGGAAGAAAAGTCCCTTCTGCGCCGCCTCATCCGGGCGGCAGGTGAGATCAGCGAGGACGGCTACCGGCAGGAAGAAGACGTAGACGTCATCCTGGACCGGTCGGAGCAGCGCATCTTCAATCTGGCCCACGGCCGGCGCATCCAAGGCTACCGCTCCCTGAGCGACATCATGCTCCTTACCTTCGAGCACCTGGAGGAACTGTTCGCCAACAAGGGGCAGGTCATCGGCATCTCCACCGGGTTCGAGCGCTTGGACGAAATGACCTCGGGCCTCCATCCGTCGGAGTTGATCATCATCGCCGCCCGGCCCTCGGTTGGCAAGACCACCTTGGCCTTGAACATCACCTGCCACGCCGCCGCCAAGCAGGTGCCCGTAGGATTCTTCTCCCTGGAGATGTCGGCGGAGCAGCTGGCCATGCGCCTGCTGGCCTCCGAGTCGTGGGTGGACATGCACCGGCTGCGCACCGGCTATTTCAACGACCGGGACTTCACCCGCCTGACCGAGGCCGCCGGCCGCCTGTCGGGCATGCCCATCCTCATCGACGACACCCCCAACATCTCCATCATGGAGCTGCGGGCCAAGGCCCGGCGCATGAAGGCCGAATACGACGTAGGCATGATCGTCGTGGACTACCTCCAGTTGATGCATGCCAAGGGCCGGGCCGAAAACCGCCAGCAGGAGATTTCGGAGATCTCCCG
Source organism: Sphingobacteriaceae bacterium (assembly GCA_035303785.1). Classification (GTDB taxonomy): domain Bacteria; phylum Bacillota; class Sulfobacillia; order Thermaerobacterales; family RSA17; genus DATGRI01. The sequence continues at coordinate 730 of DATGRI010000063.1, read as the reverse complement.
CTCCCTGAAGGCCCTGGCCCGGGAGCTGCGGGTGCCCGTGGTGGCCTTGTCCCAATTGAGCCGGGCCGTGGAGCAGCGGGAGCGCAAGCGCCCCCAGTTGTCGGACCTGCGGGAGTCGGGCGCCATCGAGCAGGATGCCGATGTGGTCATGTTCCTTTACCAAGACCCGGAGAATAAAGATGAATCCATGGTGGTGGACCTCATCCTGGCCAAGCAGCGGAACGGCCCCACCGGCACCATCAAGCTGGCCTTCCGCAAGGATGTGGGCCGTTTCACCGAAACAACCCCGGAGGAAGAAGAGCCGGGTTTCACCGATGAGGCATTAGCCTTTTGACCCAGGAAATTCCCTTTGCTATCATGGGCACGGCCCGACGGGAAGCGCCCCGCGCCATCCCCGGCGGGCCGGTGCCGAGGCCTGTCTCCGGGCAGGCATTTTTCAAGTATACAAGGGCAGGCTGTCCCTCCCGGGACGGCATTATTGCCCGGGAAATGAGGCGCGCATCATGCCTGGCGTGGTAATTGTCGGTACCCAATGGGGCGATGAAGGCAAGGGCAAGGTCACCGATGTCTTGGCCGAAACAGCCGATATGGTTGTCCGTTATCAGGGGGGGCCCAACGCCGGGCACACGGTAGTGGCCAAAGGCACGACCTACCGACTGCACCTCATCCCCTCGGGCATCCTCCACGGCAAGGCCTGCGTCATCGGCAACGGCGTGGTCATCGACCCCGG